>VAUM01000315.1 GCA_005774595.1 Actinomycetota bacterium | reverse complement strand
TTCGCGCTCCGGGGCACCGTCGACCATCGCTGCGAACGGATCAGCTTCGTGGGCTGCATGTCCGGCCTGTCGGATTCGGACCACGAGCGTCAGCGCTACGGCTTCACCGACGAGGACTCGGAGTTCGTCGACTACGTGCTCGTCCAAGGTTGCGTAGCGCTCGGCAACGAGGCAGGCGGGTACCACGTGGGCGCTGGGTCGCACGACATCCTCGCGGCCAATATGTGAGCGGATGCGACACGAGCAACGCTAGGTGCACGAACACCTGAAGGGGCAACGGGAGGTCATCATCATGAACGTCAAGAAGGAACAGAGGCGTGAGATCCAGCTCGATGCGATATCGAGCCTGCTTGTCGCGGCGTTGCTGTTGGTCGTGGCTTCGCTGCTCGTGTACGTCTCGAACGCGGGCGTGGCGCTCCCCGCCGGCGCGCTTCTCGCGTCGCACACGGTGAGGGTGCAGCTCGCCGGCTTCACCCTACTCGTCCTGCTGTACCTGTGGGACCAGCGCCGGCGTTTGCGCGTCGAGGTCCAGCGCAAGACCGAGGAGGTCGACAGCACGGTACGGTGGCTCCGCATGTCGCACGAGACCGCTTGCATCCTGAGCGCGACCGGTATGGAGAACGGCATCGGCATGGTGCTCGGGGGGATCGCCCAGGGTCTTGACGCCGACGCTGCGGCCGTGCTCGGCGACGACGTGGACTACACGCATCTGCGCGGACCAGCGCACGACGCGGAGGCGCAGCGCGTGCTCATGCACGTCGTCATCGAGGCACTGGGGCGTCACGGGATCATGCGGATCGAGACTCCCGGATCGGGCGGGACCGCTTTCGCCGTCCCGCTCAGGTGCGGCGAGCAGCTCAGGCGGGTGCTGTGCGTCTGGCGTCGCGAAGGGGAGTTCTCGCCGGCGGAGACCGACGCTCTCGGTCTCATCGCCCGCACCCTCGAATCGGCCCTGGACCGCGAAGAGGCGTTCGCGGAAGCGCAGCGCCAGATCGAGGGCACGCTCAGCGTGATGGAGTACCTGTGCCGCGGACGGCGAGGCCGGTACGCGAAGCACGCGATCGCGATGTCCGATCTTGCGGCGGATGTCGGGAAGCGCCTCGGCCTGGGTGGCGCGTGCGTCAAGGATGCACGGATCGCCGCCCTGTTCCATGACATCGGCATGCTGTCGCTGCCTCCCGATATCCCGGCCGAGGGTGGGCCGCTCACCCACGAGCAAAGGCTCGTCGTCGAGCAGCACTCGCGAGTGGGTGCCGAGATCGCGGCCGCCGCCGGTTTCAGCGCAGCAGTGCAGACCGCCATCCGCACTCATCACGACCGGCCAGGGACCACCTTGGTGTCTGCCGGTCTCGCGGATCAAGGATCGACGGTTGCGCGGATCATCGCTGCGTGCGAGGCGTACGAGTCCTTCGCCGAGGGGACGCCTTTCGGACGGGAGGGCACCGCGGAGGCCTTGCGCGAACTGAGTGATGAGGCGAACGGCACGGCGGATGCGCGGATCGTCGAGACGCTCGCCGCGGTGCTCCTCGACGGAGCCGCGACCCCGTCCGATCCGGTCACGCAGAGTGATGTCGTGAAGATGACGGCGTCACCTGCGGTCTCAAGCGAGAGACTGGTCCTCGCCGCCGTCTGACGGCGGCCGCTGGGAGAGGCGAGTACGATGGACGACACTCGAATCACCGAGGTCCCCCACGAAGTGGTCGCAAGTGCCCGTGCGCTCGTCATGCTCGTGCGCGCCTACAAGCTGTACCCCGATACCGGCCCCTTCCGCGCGAGCGCACTGGAGGCCGCGGCGCTGGCCCTCGGTTCGTACTTCGCGTCGGCTCACACGCTCACCTTCGGTGTGGGACGCTCAGGACTGGTCTACCGCGGTACTGAGATCCACGGCGTGACGGGGATGGACGAGATCGCCGAGGCGCTCCGGATCCGCGGCGTCGCTGAGATCACGCTCACGGCCGGCGTGGCGCCGGGCGACCTGAGAGCGCTGCTCGCCGTCCTGCAGCGCGATGCGGCCGATCTGGGCCGCCACGGGGGCGTGGCGAGCGTACTCGTCGCGGACGGCGTCCACTCCGTGCGCACCGCTGACGTCGACCTCGCGCCGGTCGACCCGACTCTGCTGAGTCCTGATGCTGGTCAGAGCTACGAGGAGTTCCTTCGCGCGCTCGCGAGCGACGATGTGCGCA
>VAUM01000314.1 GCA_005774595.1 Actinomycetota bacterium | reverse complement strand
GCGTGCCGGTGGAGAGCGTCACGAAGGACCAGCTGATCTCGGGGATGCGCGCCAAGGGCCAGGACACGTACGCCGACATGCTCGCCAAGATGGACGTGAAGCTCGGCGGCGCCGTGGACTTCGAGGCGGTCGGGCGGATCCTCCTGCTGCTGATCGCGATGTACCTCGCATCGGCGCTCTTCGGCTACCTGCAGCAGTACCTGACAGTGGGCATCTCGCAGGGCATCGTGTACGACCTGCGCAACGAGGTGGACGCGAAGCTCTCGCGCCTGCCGCTGCGCTACTTCGACTCCCATGCGCGCGGCGACATCCTCAGCCGCGTGACCAACGACATCGACAACATCGCGCAGACGCTGCAGCAGGCCTTGACGCAGATCACGACAGCGCTGCTCACGGTCGCCGGCACGCTCGTGATGATGTTCTCGATCAGCTGGCTGCTCGCGGTCATCTCGCTGCTCGTCGTGCCGCTGTCGGTGGTGGTGACCATGCAGATCGCGAAGCGCTCGCAGAAGCAGTTCGCGCTGCAGTGGGAGCACACCGGGACGCTCAACGGCCACATCGAGGAGACGCACACGGGGCGCAACATCGTGAAGGTGTTCGGGCGCGAGGCCGATGCCGAGGCTAGATTCGACGTCGAGAACGAGAAGCTGTTCCGTGCGGCGTTCAAGGCGCAGTTCATCTCGGGCATCATCCAGCCGTCGATGAACTTCCTCGGCAACCTGAACTATGTCGCGGTGGCCGTCATCGGTGGGATGAAGGTCGCGTCGGGCACGATGACGCTGGGCGATGTGCAGGCGTTCATCCAGTACTCGCGCTCGTTCACGTGGCCGATCACCCAGCTCGCGAGCATCATGAACGTGCTCCAGTCGTCGGTGGCGAGCGCCGAGCGCGTCTTCGAGCTGCTCGACGAGGCCGAGCAAAGACCTGACACCGCGAGCCCGGTGCGGCTCGCGAAGGTCGCAGGGCACGTCGAGCTCGACCACGTGTCGTTCCGCTACCTGCCCGACGAGCCGCTCATCGAGGACCTGTCGTTGGACGTGGAGCCGGGGCAGACGGTGGCGATCGTCGGGCCGACCGGCGCGGGCAAGACCACGCTGGTCAATCTGCTCATGCGCTTCTACGAGATCGACGGCGGCGCGATCCGCCTCGACGGCGTGGACACGCGAGAGATGACCCGCGACGACCTGCGCGGCGTGTTCGGCATGGTGCTGCAGGACACGTGGCTGTTCGGCGGGACCATCCGCGAGAACATCGCGTACGGGCGCACCGGCGCGACCGAGGCCGAGATCGTCGCGGCCGCCGAGGCGGCGCACGTCGACCACTTCGTGCGCACGCTGCCCGACGGTTACGACACGCGCCTCGACGACGACGCGACCAACGTCTCGGCCGGCGAGAAGCAGCTGCTCACAATCGCGCGCGCGTTCCTCGCCGATCCCGAGATCCTCATCCTCGACGAGGCCACGAGCTCGGTCGACACCCGCACCGAGGTGCTGATCCAGCGCGCGATGGCGCGGCTGATGGAGGGCCGGACGAGCTTCGTCATCGCGCACCGGCTGTCGACCATCAAGGGCGCCGAGACGATCATCGTGATGGATCACGGTCGCATCATCGAGACCGGGGACCACGAGACGCTGATGGCCGCGGGCGGCTTCTACGCGGACCTGTACAACTCGCAGTTCTCCGAGGCGCTCGACGAGGCGGGGTAGGCGCAGGCGGGGGGCCTACCCGGCGAGCCCCTGCACCGCGGTGACGACGGCTTCGACAACCTCGACGAGGGGCTCTGAGCCCGACCGCGCCCATCCGGCCAAGTCGGGCACGTGGACATCGAGGCCCTCGGTGCCCAAGCCCGCAGCCTGTTCTACGAGCACGCGTGCCACGCGAAGCCAGATGGCATCGTCCGTCACGTCCCCGGGGTCGAGGGCGGCGAGCAGCGCCGTCAGCGCGGGCCAGGCCCGGACCCAGTCGACGTACATGGGCGGCGTGTCACCCGCGGCTGAGCGCAGCGCGCCGGTCAGGCGGTAGAGTGTCCTGCGGCCGTCGGGTCGATGGTCGGCGAGGCGGGCTTCGGCCAGCGCGGAGAGGTAGTCTGCGACGACGGCCTGGTTGTAGGCCGCCCGCTCCGCGATGAGCCGCCCGTGCGCCCACTCATGCGTCCACAGGTACACGAGCACCTCTGCGCGTGCGCCCATGCCGACCAGCGACCGCGCGCGGAAGCGGAGGCACGCGG
>VAUM01000313.1 GCA_005774595.1 Actinomycetota bacterium | reverse complement strand
ATCCCGCAGGCGTACTACAACAAGCAGGAGGGCATCACCAAGATCTCGACCGAGACCGGCGCGGGCCAGTGGGGCAGCGCGCTGTCGATCGCCGGTGCGCTCTACGGCATCGACATCGAGGTCTTCATGGTCAAGGTCTCGTACAACCAGAAGCCGTACCGCCGCATCCTCATGGAGACCTACGGCGCCACGGTGCACGCGTCGCCGACGGATCTCACCGACGCCGGCCGCCACGTGCTGGCCGTGGACCCCGAGTCGACCGGCTCGCTCGGTATCGCGATCTCCGAGGCCGTCGAGGTCGCCATGAAGAACGACGACACCCACTACTCGCTCGGCTCGGTGCTCAACCACGTGTGCCTGCACCAGACGATCATCGGCCTGGAGGCCGTCGAGCAGATGGCGCTGGCCGATGACGAGCCCGACGTGGTCATCGGCTGCGTGGGCGGCGGCTCGAACTTCGCCGGCCTGGCGTTCCCGTACTACCACCGGAAGGTCCAGGGCAAGAGCAACGCGCGCCTGCTGGCCGTCGAGCCGAAGGCGTGCCCGACGCTGACGGCGGGCGAGTACCGCTACGACCTCGGCGACGAGGCCGGCATGACGCCGCAGATGCTGATGTACACGCTGGGCCACGACTTCGTGCCGGCAGGCATCCACGCCGGCGGTCTGCGCTACCATGGCGACTCGCCGCTGGTCAGCCAGCTCGTGCACGAGGGCGAGGCCGAGGCGGTCGCGGTGAACCAGGTCGCGTGCTTCGACGCCGCGGTGCAGTTCGCCAAGGCCGAGGGCATCCTGCCCGCCCCGGAGTCGAGCCACGCCATCCGCGCGGCCATCGACGAGGCGCTCGCGGCGCAGGCGGCCGGCACCGACAAGGTCATCCTGTTCAACCTCTCCGGCCACGGCCACTTCGACCTGGCCGCGTACGAGGCGTACAACTCCGGCTCGCTGCAGGACTATGATTTCGCAGCGGGCACGCACGTCGAGGGCTAGGAGCACACACACGCATGGGGGCGTTCCGCACCCGCATCAAGGTCTGCGGGCTCACCCGCCCGCGCGACGCCGCGCTCGCCGTGGCGGCGGGTGCGGACGCCCTCGGCGTCGTGTTCGCCGACAGTCCTCGTTGCATCTCGATCGACCGGGCGCGCGAGGTGTTCTCGGCCGTGCCCCTGTTCGTCACCCGGGTCGGTGTGTTCGTCGACTCCGGCCCGGAGTTCGTCGCCCGGGCGGTGACCGAACTCGGGTTGCACGCCGTGCAGTTCTCCGGCGGTGAGGACCCCTGGCGCTGCCTCTCGGCTCCCGTGCCCGCCATCAAGGCGCTGCGCGTGGCCGGCATCGTCGAACGCTCGGCGATGGAGATCTACCGGGGCAAGGCGGCCGCGATCCTGCTCGACACCCACGTGCCGGGCAAGGCGGGCGGCACCGGCGTGCCGTTCGACTGGCACGCGGTCGCGCCGCTGCCCGACTGGGCTCCGACGATCGTGGCCGGCGGGCTGAACGCCGGCAACGTGGGCGCCGCGATCGCCGCGCTCAACCCGTACGCGGTCGACGTGTCCAGCGGCGTCGAGTTCGAGCCGGGCATCAAGGACGCGGTGCGGCTCGTCGAGTTCTGCTCGGCCGTGCGTGAGGCCGACCGGGAGGTGTACCGCTCGTGAAGATGAAGCACCTCGCGTTCCTCGTCCTCGCGATCGCGCTCGCGCTGTCCGGCACCGCCGGGTGCAAGCCGGCGCCGGGGGGATCCGGCGGGGCCGGGGACTCGGCCGGCGGCTCCGGGTCAGGCGCCGCCACTCCCGCCGCGGAGGGGCAGAAGGCGCCCCCGGCCGATCCGTCACGTCAGCTGCTCGTCCTCGGCCGCTCGGTGATGACCGGCTGGATGACGCACTGGGGCGGCGACGCCTCGACGCCGGCGCAGTGGGAGGGCTACACCGTCACCTTCCGCGAGATCGGCGGCCCGCCCGACATCGCCGACTCCGCTGTGGCCGCCATCAACGAGGCGCCCGCCGGCTCCACCGTGCTGTTCAAGTTCTGCTTCGTGGACTTCAACGGAGGCGACTACGCCAACGAGCTCGCCGCCTACGACGGCCACCTGAAGCGCATCGCTGACGCCGCGAAGGCGCGGGGTGTGACGCTCGTCCTCGGCACCGCACTGCCCAGGGTCCCCGGCGAGACGACGCCTCAGCTGGTCGCCGAGCACCGCGAGTTCGGCGAGCGCGTGAGCACGCTGGCCGAGCAGCGCACGATC
>VAUM01000312.1 GCA_005774595.1 Actinomycetota bacterium | reverse complement strand
TCGGCCGAGGTGCCCGACGCGAGCGCGTACGCGACCGCCGAGCAGGCCACGCCGACCGCCGCGCCCGAGGGCACGGGCGGCCGTGACCGCGGCATCGCGGACTGGCTCGGCCTCGGCCGCGGCTTCGACGCGCGCAAGAAGGGCCGCGAGATCGGCTCGTGGGACAACTTCGGCGACGAGGGCGCCGACGACGCGGACGAGATCGGCTGGAAGGGCGGCGCCGCTCCCGCCGAGGACGTCGACGACCCCGAGTTCGCCGCGGCGGAGGCCGCGCGCATCCGCAAGCTCGTCACCGAGCGCGCCGACCGCGACCTCGTCGAGAAGGAGGTCTGGTTCGTGGCGACCGGCGCCGAGGAGGTCGGCACCTTCGGCATGCGGGCGTTCCTCGCCGCGCACAAGGAGGAGGCCTCCGACGCCGTCATCATCAACATCGACAACGTCGGCGCGGGCAAGGTGCACTACATCACCTCGGAAGGCATGGTCGTGCGCTACCACTGCGACCGGCGGCTCGCCAGCGCGGCCAAGCGCGTCGCGCGCGAGGAGGAGATGGACATCCGCGGGAAGGACTACCGCGGGCTGACCACCGACGCCACGCCCGCACTGGCCCGCGGCTTCCGCGCGATGAGCGTGATGGCGTTCGACATCAACGGGCGCATCCCGAACTGGCACTGGAAGACCGACACGGTCGAGACCTGCTCGGAGGAAGTGATCGACTCGGCGGCGGACTTCGTCGCCAAGCTCATCCGCGGGCTCTGACGCCTTTCGCCACCGGCGTGGCGTAGACCGACATCGCGGTGCCGGCGAGTATCAGCAGCGCCGACACGCCGAACACCGGCAGCATCCACGCCGAGTCCTGCAGTGCCACGACCACGAGCGTGAACAGCACGACGCCGAGGTGCAGCAGGCCCGAGCCGGCCTTCGCGACCCGTCCCTGCGTGAGGTACGACGGCGCAGCGGCGCCCGCGACCGTCATCACGACGACCGCGACCTGGATCAGCGCGGCCAGCGCGAGGTAGACCGCCATGCCGGCCGTCATGCTCCCGCTCGCCGCCCACGCGACCAGCCCGACCGCGACCATCGCCGCCGACACCGCGATCAGCGCACCTCGCGAGAACAGCCGCTTCGGGACGCACAGCCCCATCACGACCACCAGCGCGACCACCTGCGGCGCCGCCACCGCGTTCATCGCGCCCACGAACGCGCCGTAGTGCAGCGCCTCCCAGTCGGGCACGGTGCGGGTGGCGAACCACGCGTAGAGCGTGCCGATGAGCGACTGCGCCCCGAGCGAGCCGAGCAGGCCGACGGTGACGAGCGTGAGCGCCCAGTCCCACGAGGAGCGCTTCGCGGGCGCGGGCGCGACGGGCGCGGGCACGCTGTCGGGCGCGTCAGGCATACGAGTGCGCCCCCGGGACGACGTAGGTCGCGATGTAGGTCAGCACGAGCGCGACGAAGGCGAGCACGCCGAGCACGGCGACGAGCTTCCAGACGCCGGGTCGGCGCAGGTACAGCCTCGCGTGCAGGTAGGCGGTGTAGAGCAGCCACATCATGATCGAGATGTTGACCTTGCCCGACCACCACCACGAGTCGCCCTGCCACGCCATGATCGCCCACGGGAAGCCGAGCAGCATGCCGGCGGTCAGCGGCAGGTAGCCGAACGCCGCCCACTTGTACGCCACGCGCTCGTACGACGAGTGCCTGCGCGCGATGGTGAGCAGCGTGGCGACGAACGAGATCACGAACGCGCCGTAGCTCGCGAAGAGCATCGGCGGGTGCACCCACATGTACCAGGTGTTGTAGTAGTACTGCCGCGACCCTTCGAGCCCCTGGAACAGCCCTCCGGCGGCCCCGGAACCGGTGGCGAGCGCCGCCGCGTACTCCAGGTACCGGCCGAGGAACTCGGGCAGCGGCTCGGTGAGCGGGCGGCCCCACAGCACCGCGCCGGCCATGAGCGCCGCCAGCGCGATGCCGATGCCGGGCAGCAGCTCGTCGCGCTTGTCGCGCACGAGCAGCGCGAGGACGGCGAGCAGCAGCGCCCATACGTAGAGCTTCTCGGACTCGATCCACAACGGGACGGCGAAGGTGCCCGTCACGGCGCCGGTGATCGGGTCGACGAGCGGCGTGAGTGCGTACAGCCGCCAGTGGAACCACGCGAGCATCGCCTCGCCGCACGCGAGCAGCACGGCCGCGGCCGCGACCGCGCGGCGGCGCCACGGCGCGAGCCGCGGGGTGACTGAGACCCCCAGCAC
>VAUM01000311.1 GCA_005774595.1 Actinomycetota bacterium | reverse complement strand
GCCCACGTCAGCGCCCAGAACGCCGCCGACCCCCACGTGAACGGCTGACCGCCGCGGCGCAGGAGGCGGGGCGCGGGGGCGATGGGTCCGGCGACGCCGTCCTCCGCCTGCTGCACCGCCGTCGCGTCGGTCTCGGTCATCGCATCCTCGCCCTCGGGTGGGTGGACAGGTACTCCTCGCGCAGGTGCTGCAGGTCGACGTGCGTGTAGATCTGGGTCGTCGAGATGTCGGCATGGCCGAGCATCTCCTGGAGCGAACGCAGGTCCGCGCCGCCCTCGAGCATGTGCGTCGCGAACGAGTGACGCAAGGTGTGCGGGTGCAGCTCGAGGTCGACCAGCCGGCCGTAGCGGCTCACGAGCGCATGCACCGTCTGCCGGGTGAGGCGCCTCCCGCGCGAGTTCAGGAACACCGCCGACGGGTCCTGCGCCACGCCCGACTTCGCGCGCAGGTACGGGCGCCCGTGCGCGAGGTACTCGGCGAGCGCGCGCGCAGCGGCGCCGGCGATCGGCACGAGGCGTTCCTTGCTCCCCTTGCCGAAGACGCGCACGACACCGTCGTCGAGGCCGAGGTCCGCCACGTCGAGGCCGACGAGCTCGCTCGCACGCATCCCGCAGCCGTACAGCACCTCGAGCATCGCGCGGTCGCGGGAACCGGCCGGTCCGTCGGGGAACGGCTGGGAGAGCAGGCGGTCGGCGTCGTCGATGGTGATGACGTCGGGCAGCCGCTCGGGGACCTTGGGCAGCGGGACGCCTGCCGTGGGGTGGTTCTCGGTGATGCCCTCACGCACGAGGTACTTGTGGAACGACTTCACCGCCGCCATCTTGCGCTCGATGCTCGCGGGCGCGAGGCCTCGGCCGCGCAGCGTGCCGACGAAGCGCACGAGCGCATCGCGGTCGACGGCGTCCGGCGAGGCGACGCCGCCGGACTCGAGGAAGTCCGCGTAGCCGGTCAGATCGCGTCGGTAGGCGTCGATCGTGTTGGGCGACGCCCCCCGCTCCACCGCGAGGTGCCCGAGGAACTCCGCGACATAAGCCCGCATCTGCATGAGGGCATCATAGCGCCCGCGCCGCGCAACGCGGTCGCGCGCGGGAGCGCGGCGCGCTACCCTCCCCCGCCGAACCGCTCGAGCAGCTGCCGCACCGCGTCCGTGCGCTGCGGCTCCGGCATCGCTGAGATCTCGCGCATGCCCACCAGCGCGTGTTCGTACGCGGCGCGCTTGCGCGCTCCGCGTGGCGGAAGCGGAACCAGCGGCTCGAGTCGCGGGTCGAGGCCGAGCTCCGAAACGACCGCGCGTGCGTGAGCCGCGCGTCGGACCTCGCTGAGCGCCGACGCGGCGAGAAGCACCGCGAGGTCGGCAGTGGGATCCATCGGTCGATCGGCCCTCGGGCCTCGACGACCTCGCGCCTACCTCTTGGGCGCGGGTGGCTTCGGCGCCGCGGGAGCGTCGGGCTGGGTGTCCACCGCAGCAGCGACCGCCGCGTCACGCAGCGAGCGCTTCACCGCCGAGACCATCTCCTCCTGCGCCGGATCGCGATCGGCCGTGCGCCCGGACACCTGTGCGAGCTGCTCTGTGGCGAGAAGGGCCATCAGCAGCCCGAACGCGTTGTTGCCCGCCGCAGCGCCGGGTCCGTCGCCGGTGTCGCCCATCTGCACGACGGTGCTCGGCACGATCGGGATCTTCGCCGCCTCGATCGCGGCGGCGAGCTTGGTCATCACGTCCTGCATCAGCTGCAGTTGCGGGCCGCCGTACGCCTGCACCTGCTCGTCGATGGCGATGGCGCGGCCGATGCCGACCCGGGCCTCCTTCTCCGCGTCCGCCTCGGCGACGGCCTTGATCCGGGAGGCGTCGGCCTCACCGATCACGCGAACACGCGTCGCGTCGGCCTCGGCGATCAGGCGCACCTTCTCCGCCTCACCGCCGGCGAGCGCCTTGACCTTGTCGGCGTCCGCGCGCGCCAGCGTGCGCACCCGCTCGGCGTCCTGCGCCGCTCGCTGCAGCTCGGCGCGGCCGGTGTTCTCCTGGATGGAGATGTTGATCTCGGACTGGGTGAGGATCGTCTGCTGCTCGGCCGTGGCCTGCGCTTCTTTGAGCTCGCGCTCCTTCTCGGCCGCCGTCTTCTGCTTCTCGTACGTCTCGAGCTTCTCGACCGCGACCTGGCGGTCGCGTAGCTGCATCAGGATCTGCTCGATCTTGTCGTCGCCGGCCGGCGAATGCGGCGTGCCGATGAGCACCTCTTCGAGCTCGAGGTTGTAGTGGGCGAACTTCTCGCGCATGTCGA
>VAUM01000310.1 GCA_005774595.1 Actinomycetota bacterium | reverse complement strand
CCTGGCGCAGCCGTCCGATGAAGCGGGCGCGGTCGGTCTCGCAGGACCAGTCGCACGCGCCGCCGGACTCGCAGGCCACGACGTGGAAGCCCCACGGGCGGGCCTCGGCCGCCGAGCGGGGCCGGCGCGAGAACAGCACCGCGTGCAGGTCGGCCAGCGCCTCCGTCTCGACGAACAGGTTCGAGAACGCCTTGTGCGCCTGGTCGGCCGCCTGCGGGGCGAGCGCGACCTCGAAGTACGAGGTGACCTCGAGCCGGCGCGGCGTGCGCGACCGGTTCGAGAAGGTGACGCGGCGGACCTCGGCGTCGTCCTCGGGCGAGACGACGACCTCGCAGTGGGTGTCGAGCTCCGCGTCTCGGCGCCAGTACTCGGCCTTCGATTCCGAGAAAGTCGCGCGGTAGTCCTCGCACGGCGAGCCGACGGGCTGGTGCGCGGGCGACCAGACCTCGCCGGTGTCGAGGTCGCGGACGAAGAAGAACGTCCCCCAGCAGTCGCGCGTGACGTCCTCGCGATAGCGCGAGACCGCCATGTCGCCACGGCGCGAGTAGCCACCGCCCGCGTTCGTGACCATGACCGAGTAGCTGCCGTTGGACAGGAAGTGCGTGGCCGGCGTGTAGGTGTCGACGGAGCCGTACGAGCGGTCGAGCGCGGGCGGCAGCTCGCGCACCGAGCGCACGAAGCGGACCTCCTCGGTGTGCGGGCGGGCGAGCTGCGGGTGGCGAGGCACGCGCTCCTGCAGCAGCAGCTCGGCCGAGCGCACCATCGGGTCGGCGTGGAACCGCTCGCGCATGCGGTGTTCCGACAACTCGCCGGCCAGCGCGACGAAGCCCATGCCCTGGTGGTGGGCGAAGTACGCCTTCACGATCGCGCGCCTGGCGCCGGCCGGGATGCGCGCGGGCGTGTAGTCGACCGCCTCGTAGAAGCCGAACCAGCCCTGCGCCTCGCGCTTGCGCAGCGCCTCGAGGTTGGCGAGCGCCGCGGGCCGGTCGACCTGCAGCGCGAGCATGGAGGCGTACGGAGCGACGACGACGTCGTCTGACAGCCCGCGCTTCAGGCCCAGGCCCGGCACGCCGAACGCTTGGTACTGGTAGGTGAGGTCGGCGTCCTTGGCGTTGAACGCCGACTCCGAGATCCCCCACGGCACCTCGCGCTGCTTCCCGTACTCGATCTGGCGGCGCACCACGGCGCGGCACGTCTCGTCGAGCAGGGTCTCGGGCCAAGTGCGCATGACCAGCAGCGGCATGAGGTACTCGAACATGCTCGCGCTCCACGACACGAGCGCGTGCCCGCTCCCGGCCTGCGCGAGCTGACGGCTGAGGCGGAACCAGTGGTCCTGCGGCACGTCGCCCTTCGCCACGGCGAGGAACGACGCGAGCCGGCACTCCGAGGCGAGCATGTCGTAGAAGGAGTTGTCGAGCTTGCCCTCCGACGAGTTGAAGCCGATCGAGAAGAGCTGGCGGCTCGGGTCGTAGAGCATGCGGAAGTCGGTGTGCTCCCACATCTCGCGCGCGATCTCGGCCTGCAGGCGGGCCGACGCGAGCGCGTGCACGCAGCCCGGGCGCGCGGCGCGGATGCCGTCGGCCACGGTCGAGGCCCACTCGGCCGCACGGCTGCAGGCGGTCTCGTCGTCGCCGGGCGGATCGGCGGCGACGTCGTCGAGCGCCGTCAGCGCCGCATCGAGCCCCTCGGCCAGGCCCACGAGCGACGGCGTGTGCTCGATGAGCGGGCACAGCGCGCCGTACTGCGGGCACGAGCGCAGCGAGGGCGGCACGTCGGTGAGCAGGTGCGCCCACGGCGCGTGCGCGGACACGTCGCGGAGCGGGCCGCGCACGCTCGCGACGACCGCGTTCACGGACGCGCGGACGCGGGCCAGCGCGCCGGCGTCCGATGCGTCCGCATCGGGCACCGCGGCCGCCACGTCCTCGAATCGGGCGGGCAGCCCTTCCGCGATCGCGTCGAGCGACGAGAGCAGGGAGAGCCACTCGCCGAGCGACTCGGGCGCCGGCTCGATCGTGACCCGCCGGCGCAGCTCGTCGATGTCGGCGCGCAGCGGGCCGGCCGCCTCGGCGCCGGCGAGCCCGGCGCTCCCGCTCGTGAGGTCATCGAGCGCGAGCAGCGCGGTGTCGGCGATGCCGTCGAGCAGCTGCGGGCCGAGCAGCGGCGCCTCGGTGGCCTCGAGCAGGCCGATGCGCAGCACGAGCAGGTGGCCGGCGAGGTTGCCCGAGTCGACCGTGGACACGTAGCCCGGCCGCAGCGGCTGGAGCGTCTCCGTGTCGTAC
>VAUM01000309.1 GCA_005774595.1 Actinomycetota bacterium | reverse complement strand
GGATTTTTAGGGTATGTGCTAATAGCAACATTCCTTAGTTCTGACTTAGAAAAAACAACCCTATTGTTTCCTGCGTTTGTATCTGGATTGTTGCGGCGCAGTACGGCTTGAATTTTATTATTTGTGGTTTTGTTGCTAAATTGAAAGCTTATTATGAAAATAATGATGGTCAGCCCTTTCCCCGTTAAAAACGACGCTGTTGTAGGTGGCGTAGAGGGTGTTGCTTTCTATCTCGCCAAAGCGCTGAAGAGTCTCGGTGTTAATGTAGAGGTGATAGTCCCAAATGCTCAATCTTATGGTATAAATAAAATAGAAATAAAATTGAACAATGATATTCCTGTCCATTATTTGCCAACAAGTGGCATTATGCCAATTTCTGTTAAAAACTTGATGATACTTCCAGAGTTAGAGTCGTACTTGAGTAAGCAAAATTATGATTTGCTTCATAGCCAAGGAGTTGCAACCTGGGCATTGGCAAGTTGCAAGCCTGCTGTTCTTACTATTCATGGTATAAATGAGTTGGACACTTTGTTTAGAGGTAATAAAATACTTGCAAAAATTAGATCTAACGTAATTAGGGTTACAGAAGGACGTCAGAGAAGCAGTGTGAGGAATATTATTGCTATCAATCCTTATGTAAAAAAATTCATCAGCAAAAGACATGCTGGCTCAGTCTGGGATATACCAAACCCTGTTAGTGATACATATTTCGAAGTAAAAAGAAATGCTGTCCAAGGGAGGATCGCGTATATAGGTACTGTAATGCCAAGAAAAAATCAGATGTCATTCATTCGCGGGTTTTCTAGGTTTGCTCAACGTCATTTAGAGGCAGAAGTAATCTTTGCCGGTTCTGGTGAAAATTCTGAATACGCAATTCAATGTAGGCGGGTTGCTTCTTCTCTGGGGCTGAGTGAGAGGGTTAAGTTTGTTGGTTCGTTGTCTGTTGGTGAGTTGCAGTCACTTTTGTCTACATGTGATTTTGCAGCACTTTTTTCACAACAAGAAACTGCCCCGTTGTCAATTTCAGAATGTATGGCTGCTGGAGTGCCGTTTGTTTCGAGCGGTATTTGCGGCATTCCTTATATGATAAAAAATTATGATACTGGCATTGTCGCTTCCGGTAATGAAGATGACGATATTGCTTCTGCTCTTGAGATTATTTACTCTTTAGATAGAGAAAAAATGTCAAATTCATCGAGGGAAGTCGCTAAAAATTTGTATTCATCAGCAAGGGTTGCATGTGAAACCTTGCATGTTTATGAGTCTATTTTGAATAAATGATTTGGTGATGACATGAAAATTTTGGCGAATTTGTATGTTATGTTTTGTAAAGTTAAAAGGCGAATTCTTATGTTTTTAATGCGAACGCTTTTTAAAAAACACGGGGCGAATTTTATATTCGACCCATATGGAATATATTCATACTCAAGAATAGAGGTTGGTGACAATGTTTATATAGGGCCAGGTGCGCAATTAATGGCGTCGAATAGTCTAATAAAGATTGGCGACAACGTTATGTTCGGCCCATCTGTTTCTATCGTTGCCGGAGATCATAATACGTCTGTTGTTGGTAAGTTTATGATTTCTGTTAAAGAGAAGCGTGATGTCGATGATCTTCCCGTTTTTATTGAGGATGATGTTTGGTTGGGAGCGCGAACAACCATATTGAAGGGCGTTACTGTCGGGCGTGGATCCATTGTCGCTGCTGGAGCAGTAGTCACCCGAGATGTCCCAAGATATTCTATTGTGGGTGGAGTCCCGGCTCGAGTAATTAAGGCAAGATGGAGTAAGGAGGAAATTTTTGAGCATGAGAAGCACTTGTATGGCGAAGAGCAACTAACATATAAAAACGTTTAAAGTCTTTTCTTATGGGGAAAATACTTCTTGTCGGCGGCTATCCTCCGCCTTATGGTGGGATATCAGTCCATGTAAAGAGGCTTTTTGAAGTTCTCAAGCGAGATCATAGCGTTTTTGTTCTCGACATGTACGGCGATGTATGTGGGGAACGTCAAGGAGAAATAATTAGATGTGGACGGTTTGTGCCGTTTAATTTATTTAAGGCTTTGTTTTTTATTAAGAAAATTAATGCCGAAATCGTGCATTGTCATGTTTCTGCAATAAGCAAGTTTCTTCTTGCCGGTATTCCTATTATGTTTTTCGCTGGGGATAGTGCTAGAAAAATTGTTACGATACATAGTGGCGGTTTCGTTAAAAACATAGAAAATTTCAATATTTTTCAAAAAACATTGTTTGTATTTCTAATTGAAAAAATCGACCATGTTATAGTAG
>VAUM01000308.1 GCA_005774595.1 Actinomycetota bacterium | reverse complement strand
ACGCCGCCAGCAGCGCCGCGCCCGACGCGAGCGCGAGCGCCCAGCTGAGCGACGCGAGCCGCCACGCGCGCGCGGTCATCGCGAGCTTCAGCTTGGAGGGCCGCACCCACGCGAGCCAGACCAGCCGCGCGGTCTGGGCGAGCGCCGCGAGCGCGAGTACCCACGCGGTCGCGGCCCACCATGGGCGGCCGAGCAGCGCGCCGGCCGCGGCGACTGCCGCGAACGCCGCCTCCTGGGCGATCTGCGCCCAGGTCGCACGCTCGCGCAGGTGGCGCAGGTAGCGCTCGAGCCGATAGCCGTCGAGCTGCAGCATGTGCAGCGCGCGCTTGAGCCTGCTCGCAGACGCGATCAGGCAGACCGTCGCCGCGAACGCCACCCACCAGCTCACGCGCTCACTCCCCCTTCCCACGCATCGACGCGAGGAAGCTCCGCAGCACGGCGTTGAACTTGAGCGGCTCGTCGAGGTACGGGAAGTGCCCCGACCCGTCGAGCACGACCAGCCCGCTGCCGGCGATCTCCGACTCCATGATGCGCCCGATCTCGGGCGGGGCGGCGACGTCCGCCGCGCCCCAGACCAGCAGCGTCGGCACGCTCACGCCCCCGAGCAGGTCGCGCATGTCCTCGTTGACGCTGCGCACGAGCGTGTCACGCATCGAACCGGCCGCACGGTAGTCGTCCGAGCCGAGCCGAGCCATCCGGCGGTCGACCGCCGCGCGCAGCGGGCCGGGAAGCCGTTTCGCCAGCTTCTTCGCGAACTTCACCCGCGCGATCCGCCGCCGGACCTTCGGCGAGAGCGGCAGCCGCACCGCCGGCGTGCCCACCAGCACGAGCGACCCGACCGCGCCCGGCTCCTGCAGCGCCAGGTGCAGCGCCACCTTGCCGCCGAACGAATGGCCCACCACCGCGAGTACGCGCTCGTGCCCGAGCTCGCGCAACAGCACGGCGATGCAGCGCGCGTAGTCGGCGCTGCCCCAGGTCTCGGCAGGCTGCGCGCTCGCCCCGAACCCCGGCAGGTCCACGCTGACGACCGTGTACTCGTCGCGCAGCGCGTTCGCGAGCGGGCCCATGCTCGCGATGCAGCCGCCCCAGCCGTGCAGCAGCACGACCGCCGGGCCGGCGCCCGTGGTCTCGTGGTTCACGCTCAGGCCGTCGATCGTGCTCGCAGGCAACGGTGCCGCCGTCTCGTCGCGGGCACGCGCGCATGCGGCGCGCGCGTAGGGGGACACCACATAGTCTAGACTACCCCTACCGCCGGGTCCGCCCGGCCGACACCGTACCGATACCCGTTCGCGCGCGGATCCTCAGGGAGGCGCAGAGGTGACCCAGAAGATCGTGGTCCTGCTCGGCGGCCGCTCGCTCGAGCGCGACATCTCGCTCAAGAGCGGCGCGCGCGTCACGGCCGCGCTCGAGTCGCTCGGCTACCGCGTCGTGCCGCTCGACATCGGGCCGGGGCTCGTGGACTCGCTGCGTTCCGAGAAGCCCGACGCGGTCCACATCGCGCTGCACGGTCAGTTCGGTGAGGACGGCATGATCCAAGAGCTGCTCGACTTCCTCGGCATCCCGTACACCGGCTGCGGCGCGCTCGCGAGCATGCTCGCGTGGGACAAGGACCTCACGAAGCGCGTACTGCTCGCCGACGGCGTGCCCACGCCCGCGTGGGTCGCCTTCTCCGCCGACGCCATCAAGGAGATGGGCGCGGCGCGCACGCTCGAACGCATCGGCGACGCGATCGGCGGCTACCCGGTGTGCGTGAAACCGGCGAGGCAGGGCTCGGCGCTCGGCATCGCGCGGGTCGAGCGGTTCGAGGACCTCGCCGACGCCATGCTCGCGGCGCTCGGCTACGACGACAAGGTGCTCGTGGAGAAGTGGGTCGAGGGCACCGAGATCGCCGTGCCCGTGCTCGGCGGCAACGGCGACGTCGAGGCGCTGCCCGCCGTCGAGATCGTGCCGAAGGGCGGCCAGTTCGACTTCGACGCGATGTACACCGCCGGCGAGACCGAGTACTTCGTGCCCGCCCGCCTGCCCGACGACGTGCTCGCTCGCGCGACCGAGACCGCGCTCGCCATCCACAAGCGATTCGGCTGCCGCGACATCTCGCGCATGGACGCGGTCGTCACCGCCGACGGCACGCCGCAGGTGCTCGAGATCTCGACCCAGCCGGGGATGACGGACACGAGCATCGTGCCGCTGTGCGCCGACGAGAGCGGGCTCGGGTTCGAGGGGCTCGTCGACCGGCTCGTGAAGGCGGCGCTGGCGCGGGGGTAGCGCCCTACGCCCCCGCCGCGTCCCCGTGCACGAGCC
>VAUM01000307.1 GCA_005774595.1 Actinomycetota bacterium | reverse complement strand
GCCCCGGAGAGGTGAAAAAGAGACAGCCCCGCAGGAAAGCCGGCGTCGGCGGCCAAGCCTGCGCCCGCGCCGAAGGCAACGCCCGCCAAGCCTGCCGCGAAGAAGCCGCCCGCGAAGAAGTAGCGGCCGCTACTCCGCCCGTGGCACCGAGTGCTCGCGGAACGCCGCCGCGATCACCGGCTTGTCCGCCCGCCCCTCGGTCACGGCGATGACCAGTTCGTAGAGCGCGTCCGGCTCCATCGAGGAATCCCACCCGTTCACGCGCAGGAACACGTCGGCTGCATGTAGGCCGGTGCGCTTATTCCCGTCGACGAACGGGTGGTTCATCACGAGGTGGAACAGGTACGCGGCGGCCATCTCGAACACGTCGCGATGGAGGTAGTCGTCCCCGAAGCCGGCGCCCGGCATCGCGAGCGCCGACTCCAGCAGTCCCTCGTCGCGGACGCCGTGCGCGCCGCCGAACGCCTCGATCTGGGCGATGTGAAGCGCGATGACCTCGTCGCGCGTGAGGAACACCGGCTCCACGCGTTACTCCGCCAGACGACGGTACACGTCGGCGTACTTCTCGAGCGACTCGTGAAGGGCGCGCTCGAACTTCGCCTCGCGCGAGTCGGGCTTGCGGACGGGGACGATGACGAGGCTGTCTCCCTCCACCGTCAACTGCACCTCGCCGTCCTCGTCGAGTCCGACCAGCTCCATCAAGGTCTTGTCGATCACGATCGCTCGGCTGTTGCCGTGCCGGACCAGTCGCTTGCGCATGCGTTCAGCCTCCACGGTGGTAGTACATTGTACTGACATCAGTATACTCCTTCCCGGGCCACGGTCACGCGTGCAGTCACATCGTGAATCGGAGGTCCAACCGAATCCTCAACGGTTCCTGACCAAACGCCACTCGCGTAGAATCACTCCCGCACGCTTCGCCCAACACCCGAAAGGCCCGCGAACACATGGCCAAGCACACCGTCACGCTCATCCCCGGCGACGGGATCGGTCCCGAGGTCACCGCCGCAATGACCCGCGTCGTCGAGGCGGCCGGCGTCGACGTCGCCTGGGAGGTCGCCGAGGCAGGCAGCGACGTCATGGAGAAGTACGGCACCCCGCTGCCCGACCACGTCCTGCAGTCGGTCCGCAAGAACAAGGTCGCCATCAAGGGCCCGATCACCACGCCCGTGGGCACCGGTTTTCGCAGCGTGAACGTCGCGCTGCGCCGGGAGCTCGACCTGTACGCCTGCCTGCGCCCGTCGTTCTCGATCCCCGGCAGCGGCGCGCGCTACGACGACATCGACCTGGTCATCGTTCGCGAGAACACCGAGGACCTCTACGCAGGCATCGAGTTCGAGCAGGGCAGCGAGGGTGCGCGCGAGCTCATCGAGTTCGCGTCGGCCAAGGGCGCCGGCACCATCCGGCCCGACTCGGGCATCTCGCTGAAGCCGATCTCGATCTCGGGCACGCAGCGCATCGTGCGCTACGCGTTCGACTACGCCATCGCCAACGGCCGCAAGAAGGTCACCGCGGTCCACAAGGCCAACATCCTCAAGCACTCCGACGGCCTGTTCCTGAAGGTCGCCCGCGAGGTCGCCGAGGAGTACGCCGACTCCGGGATCGAGTTCGAGGACTACATCGTCGACGCCACCTGCATGCAGCTCGTCCTGCACCCGGAGTGGTGGGACGTGCTCGTGCTGCCGAACCTGTACGGCGACATCGTCTCCGACCTGGCCGCCGGCCTCATCGGCGGGCTCGGCATCGCGTCGGGCGCGAACATGGGCGCCGACTGCGCGGTCTTCGAGCCGGTCCACGGCTCGGCGCCGAAGTACGCCGGCAAGAACGTCGCGAACCCCACGGCCGAGATCCTCTCGGCGGTGCTCATGCTGAAGCACCTCGGCGAGGCGGACGCCGCCGAGCGTGTCCTCGCGTCCGTGAAGGCCGTCATCGCCGACGGCACGCACGTCACCTATGACGTGAAGCGGTCCGTCACCGGCAGCACCGCGGGAAGCGTCGGCACGAGCGAGTACGCCGACGCGATCATCGCGGGGTTGTAGGGCGGCGACGGCGATGGCCCGCGGCGAGCGCGACGTACGCGAGCCCATCGCGGGCGAGGGCGACGAGCGCCGCTACTGGGCGTCGGTCGACTCCTCGCACAAGCGTGCGATCGTCATCGCGCTCGCGGTGATCGCGGTCGCGGCGGGCGTGGGCGGGGCATGGCTCGCGATCCGCGCGGGCCGCGGGCAGGACGCGCGCGACCTCGGCGGCCCGGCGCGCGTGATCGGCGGCCCGCCGGCCGACGTCGCGACCGGGACCGCGTCCGGC
>VAUM01000306.1 GCA_005774595.1 Actinomycetota bacterium | reverse complement strand
GCCGTGCCGAGGCCGAGCGCGATCGCGGGGCCGGCCGGCACAGCCGCGGCGGCCGTGGTGTCGCCGGCCGAGATGCGGCCGTCGCCGTCCGCGTCGCGGACGAGCGAGACGCCCGCGAAGTCGACGGCGAAGGATGCCGCTTCCGAGCCTGCCGCCTCGACCGTCAGCGACGTCACGGTCACCGTGCCGACGTGCGCGGCCAAGACGATCTCGTCGACCACGACCGTCTGCCCGGGAGCCGCGAAGAACGGCTGGGTCGGACGACCGGCCGAGGAGCCCTGCGCCACCGTGAGGAACGGTGCCGGGCCTCCGGCGGCGGCGGTGAAGTCGTCCGAGCCGGCCGGCGACCTGTTGCCGTACGCGTCGGCGACAGCACCCGCGGCGGCGACGAGCGTGTAGGTCTGCCCGGCGATGTGCGCGGACGTCTCGATGAGCACGTCGGTCGGCGCGGTGGCGACCACCGACGCGCTCGTGATCGCCGACAGCCCGTCGATGGAGAAGGCGGTCGCCACGACCGATCCTGCCGCCGGCGCCTCGCTGAACACCGCGCGGACGTGCGTCGGGTCGACCTGGTACGCCGAGACGAGCGCAGGCGCCGCGTTGTCGATGCGCAGGCCCGTGACGACGAGCCCGGAGGTCGCCTCGTTCGTCACCGCGTCGACCGCGCGCCACGCGAGCGAGTACGAGCGCTCGCGGTTCTGCCCGGGCTCGAGGGCCCAGTCGTACGTCCAGTGGTCGAACCAGTCCGTGCTGTCGGCGTCGAGCCAGGCCTGCGTCGACTGCCAGGCCGCGCCGTTCCACCAGCGTGCGTCATCGCGGCGGATGCTCACGCTCACGGTCGCCACGCCCGTGCCGACACCGTCGGTCGCCGTGCCGGCGATCGAGGCGCTCGCCCCCGTGATCACGGTACCGGTCGCCGGCGCGGTGATCCTCGCCGAGGGGGCACGGTTGCTCGGGCAGCCCTGCCACGCGTTCCCGCCGTCGGTCGAGAACATGATCATCTCGTTGTCGCCGACCGCCCACACCGTGCTCGTGCTGACCGCGTGGATCGAGCGAACGACCTGCGGAAGGCCGGCCTGCTGCGCGCGCGTGGCCCAGCCGTCGGTGGTCTTCCACACGCGTCCGCCGCTGCCTGCGGCCCAACCGGTCGACGTGGTCGCCATCGACACGTCGTAGAGCACCTTCGTGATGGTGGACAGCGCCCGGATCGACCACGTGGCGCCGCCGTTCGTGGTGGTGTAGATCCGGTCGGCGACGCCCACCCCGTACGCGACCTGCGTGCTCGGGGCCGAGACGCCGTAGACCTCGTAGCGGGTCGAGCCGGTGTTGCCCGCCTCGGGGTCGACCCCCGAGATGGTCTGCGTCGTCCAGGACGCGCCGCCGTTCGTGGTCTTCTGGATGAGCGTGCGCGCGGCGGGCTCCAGGCCGATCGCCCACGCGGTGTTCGCGTCGGCGCCGTCCACGCAACGCAGCCACGCGTTCGCCGTCAGGTACGGCTCCCCGTACGTCTGGGAGGTCCAGTAGAAGCGGCCGGCGTACGTCTTGGTCCACGTGGCCCCGGCGTCGTTCGTGGTGTAGATGACCGCGGGGTCGCCCGGGTCCGGACCGCCCCGGCCGACGAGCCAGCCGCGCGTCGCGGACTCCATGTCGGCGCCGTGGAACCATGGCGCCTGCTCGTGGCGATACTCGTTCCAGGTGGAGGCGGAGCCGAGGTCGGGCGTGACGTGGCTGTAGCCGGCGAACAGATCGGCGGCCAGCCCGCTCGTGCTGCCCTCGCCAGCGGCTCCCGCGCGGTACCAGCGGTTCGGCTCGACGCGCACGGCGTGCCAGGTCGTCCCGCCATCTTCCGTGGTCGAGACGAAGCCGGTCATGTTCCCGTACCCGCCAGTGATGATGCCGTGCTGAGCGTCCGAGAAGGACACCGACTCGACCCGGAGCGGGGTCACGGAGGCGGAGGCGGCAGCGGGGACGAGGAACGCCGCCGCGGCCACGATGGCGACCGCCAGGACGGCCCGAGGAACCATGCGCATCCGTTTGCCCCTTGCCTCGATCGAAGGCCGCCCGCGGGCGGCACCGCACCTGCCGGAGTGCAGGCAAGGAGTATACCGCCGGGCGTGTGGAGGAACGGTGACGCGGCGAGACCGCCGCAGGCGCCGGGTGCGTCAGCGCCCGCCAGGCCCGTCGTCGCCCGGACGGACCGCGAGGCCCGCCTCACGGCACGCCGCCGCGAATACGCCTTCGCCCCGTTCGGCGGCACCGCCGGCGCGCTCGACGGGCGCGTCCGCGATCCCGCACGACGGCGACCGCCCCTTGAGCCACACC
>VAUM01000305.1 GCA_005774595.1 Actinomycetota bacterium | reverse complement strand
CCCGCCGCACCCCCCAAGCCCCGCACGCTCGTCACGGGCTCGCTGTTCGCGCCCGTCCTGCGCCGCCTCGTCCCCGACGCGCAGGTCCTCTCGGTGCGCAACCGGTTCTTCGGCGGCAACGTGTCCGTAGCGGGCCTGCTCACCGGCACGGACATCATCCAGGCCATCAACGCGCACGGCGGGCACCGCTACGCGATCCCGGACTCCGTGCTCAACGTCGACGGCGTCACGCTCGACGACATGACGCCCGAGGACATCGCGCGCGAGACCGAGGTGTCGGTCGCCGTGGTAGAATCCAGCCCCGCCGGGCTCGCGGAGGCACTGGGCCTCGCAGCGCCGCAGGCGCCCCCCGACACCACCCCCTGAGAGGTCACGCACGCCATGCCTGTGCCCATCGTCGCCGTGGTCGGCCGCCCCAACGTGGGCAAGTCGACCTTCGTCAACCGCATCGCGCAGTCCCAGGACGCCATCGTGCACGAGCAGGCGGGCGTGACGCGCGACCGCAGCTATCACCGCGCCGAGTGGAACGGCGTGGACTTCATGCTCGTCGACACCGGCGGCATCGAGATGGCCACGGCGGATGCGTTCGGCTCATCGATCCGCGGCCAGGCGCTCGCCGCCGCCGAGGAGGCCGACGCCGTCGTCTTCATCGTCGACGGCCAGACCGGGGTGCAGGCTGACGACGAGGAGGTCGCGCGGCTGCTCAAGCGCAGCAAGACCCCGGTGTTCCTCGTCGTGAACAAGATGGACAACCCCGCCAAGGAAGAGGCCATCCACGAGTTCTGGGCGCTTGGCCTCGGCGACCCGCGGCCCGTCAGCTCGGTGCACGGTCACGGCACCGGCGACGTGCTCGACGACCTGGTCGCCGCCCTGCCGCTCATCGGCGAGGATGAGGCCGCCGACGAGATCCGCGTCGCCATCATCGGCAGGCCGAACGCAGGCAAGTCGTCGCTGCTCAACAAGCTCGCCGGCGCGGAGCGCTCGATCGTGTCCGAGGTCGCCGGCACCACGCGCGACTCGATCGACACGGTCGTCGAGCTGGGCGAGACCACGTACCGCCTCATCGACACCGCCGGCCTGCGCAGGCAGTCCAAGATCGACGAGTCGGTCGAGTACTACTCGTTCGTGCGGGCGCTGCGCTCCATCGACCGCGCCGACGTGGCGCTGCTCGTGGTCGACGCGTCGCTCGGCGTCACCGACCAGGATCAGCGCGTGGCGCGTTTCGCCGAGGAGCGCGGATGCGCGCTCGTGGTGCTGCTCAACAAGTGGGACGCGCTCGAGGACGACCTGGCCAAGGAGGCCGTCGAGGACGACCTGCCGCGCAAGCTGCACTTCGTCGACTACGCGCCGGTGCTGCGCATCAGCGCGCTGACCGGCCGCGGCGTGGCCAAGATCCTCGGCGCGGTGGACGCGGTGTACGAGGCGTTCTCCTCGGAGATCCCGACGAGCGCGCTCAACAAGCTGCTCACCGAGATGCGCGAGTTCGGCCACACGGTCAGCAAGGGCAAGCGGACGCTGCGGGTGAACTACGTGACGCAGACCGGCACGAAGCCGCCGATCTTCACGTTCTTCTGCAACCATCCGTCGCTGGCCGACGACAACTTCCGCCGCTACACCGAGAACCGCCTGCGCGGCGCGTTCGAACTCACCGGCACGCCCATCCGTCTGCGCTTCCGCAGCAAGGGGGAGAAGTGACGCTGCCGACCGTCGAGATGCCGGTGCCCGGTCCGCTGACGGCGGCTGCGGACGCGGCGAGCGCGGCGGTGGCCACGCTGCCGTGGTGGGCCGCGGCGCTCGGGTCGCTCGTGGTTGCGTACCTGCTCGGCGGCATCCCGTGGGGCGTCGTGGTCGCGCGCTTCTACAAGTTCGACCTCACGAAGGCCGGCTCGGGCAACACGGGCGCCACGAACGTGTTCCGCACGCTGGGGTGGCGGCCAGCGCTCATCACCGTGCTCGCCGACATCGCGAAGGGCGCCGTGCCCGCAGCGCTCGCGCTGTGGCTCACGCACGGCTGGACGGCGCAGTGGCACCGCGACCTGCTGGTGATCTGCGTCGGCGTGGCGGCGATGGCGGGGCACATGTACTCGCCGTACTTCAAGCTGCGCGGCGGCAAGGGGATCGCCACGGGCGCCGGCGCGATCGTCGTACTCATGCCGAAGGTCTTCCTGCTGCTGCTCGTCATCTTCGTGGTGGTGGTGGCGACGAGCCGCATCGTGTCGCTCGGGTCGCTGATCGTCGCGCTCGCGTTCCCGCTGGCGATCTGGCTGCTCTACGGGCAGGACCGACCGGCGCTGCTCGCGTTCGCCGCGCTCGGCGTGCCGCTCGTGTTCTGGGC
>VAUM01000304.1 GCA_005774595.1 Actinomycetota bacterium | reverse complement strand
CGTGGCCGCTGGCCGGCGCGGCGCCGGCCTCGGCGGCGCCGGCCTCGCCGGCCGAGCAGGAGCCGAACGACACGTGGCGGCAGGCGAACCCGGTTCGCGACAGCGTCGATGGCGAGATCTCGGACAAGTTCGACGAGGACTACTACGCGATCCAGGCCGCGCGCGGCGAAGTGGTCAAGATCCACGCGTGCCGGTGCCAGCCCTGCCCTGGTGACGATTGCGCCGCCGCGCTCATCGCGCGGTTGCTGGTGTTCGACAGGGACGGCACGACGATGCTCGCCATGCACGACGACTACGGGGCGGGCTCCTGCCGCGCGTCGTTCGTGGCCCCAGCGGACGGTACCTACTTCGTCAGCGTGAGCCGCTACTACCACTGGGGATGGGGTGAGTACCACCTCGGGATCGAGCGCGCGCAGATCATGGGCAACGTCACGCATGACTGCGCCTACGCGCGCGGCATCCGGGTCGAGCTGTACCGGGCTGCGGGAACCGAGTGGCAACTGGTCGGCTCTCGCGCTGCCGACTGCAGCGGCGGCTACGCGTTCGCCGGTCTGCCGGCCGGTACCTACCGTGTGCGGGCGGTCGACGCCCGCGTGGGCGCGTACGACCCGTACGAGGCGGCGTGGTACCGCGCAGTCGGGAGTGCCGGCGCCACCTCGATCCAGGTCGGCGCGGGCGGCGCGACGTGCGCTGACATCCGCATGCGCCACATCCTCTACCCAGACGACTCGTCCGAGTTCACTCACGTCGGCGCGTGGACGGAACTCGCGCGTCCCGGGTTCGATGGGGGCATCGCGCACACGATCGCCTATGCCGCCGGCGTGCAGTTCGTCGTGCCGTTCGAAGGCAACGGGATCGAGTGGATCGGCGCCCGCACCACGTCGGGCGGCAAGGCGAACGTGTACCTCGACGGCGTGTTGCGGGCGACCGTCGACCAGTACGCGCCGGTCAGCGCGTTCCAGCAGGTCATGTGGTCCGTCAGCGGTCTCGACAACGGGCAGCACACGCTGCTGATCGTCCCCACCTCGGCGAGGAACCCCAGAGCCATCGGGTACTCCACCTGGGTCGATGGTTTCCGGATCGAGGGCCGTCCGGCCAGCGCTCCACCGCTCTGAGCGGGTCATGCTCCTCATCCCTCCCGTCCCGGGGCGGGCGCCTCGCCTGAGAGCGGGGCCCTCGCCCCGGGGTGGCCGGGAGTAGCGGGACGGGAACGCGTACGTGAGTTCGCATCATGGGTCATCGCATTCGCACACAGCGTCAGGAGTCGTTGGTTCGTCGCACATCGGAGAGAGGGGCGTCGAGATGGACCGGAGGGAGTTTCTGAGGATGGGCGCGGCCTTCACCGCTGTCGCCGTGACGCGCCCCGTCAGGCGCGTGCTCCCCCGTTCGCTGGTGACGTCGGACGCCGTCGCGGTTCCCGTGACCGGCACCGCCTCGGTAGCGCAGCCCGCGCAGCCCGCTATCGCTGCGGCGGACTCGCCCGGCGGCTGGTTCGACGTGAAGAGCTTCGGCGCGGTCGGCGACGGGCTCGTGGATGACACCGCCGCGCTCGCGGCCGCGGTCGATGCTGCGAAGGCAGCCGGCGGCGGGGTCGTGTGGTTCCCGGCCGGCACATACGTCAGCTCGACGATCGTGCTGTCCGGGGGCGTGACTCTCCGGGGCGTGGGCTGGCAGTCGATCATCAGGCTGCGGAGCGGCGCGAACGCCCACCTGATCACTACGCCGGAGGATCGCGTGAACTATTACGGCGTGGTGCGGGACCTGTGCCTCGACGGCAATCGCGAGAACAATCGGACCGGGGACGGTCTCCACCTCTACGCGGCGACCTACTGCCGCATCGAGAGCGTGAAGATCTCGAGGTTCGCCGGACATGGGATCGCCTTCCGGGGCAGCGGCGCGCATCAGACGATCGCTCCGTGGGTCGAGGGCTGCGGGATCTACGAGTGCGGTGGCAATGGCGTGGACGTCGACCACTGCACCGCCGACTGCAAGCTGCATGCGCTGGACATCGGCCTGTGCGACAAGGGCGTCATCCTGCCGAACGCGGGCTTCCTGAGCGACGTGACGATCTGGCAGTGCCAGACCGGGCTGTACGGCTACTGGACGGTCAACGCCCATCTCCACCTCGTCCGGGCGGAGCGCAGCCGCTTCAACGGATTCCTGTTCGAAGGCTGCCGCGACATCGCGGTCCAAGAGTGCCGCGCCTACGAGAACAACCAAGGCGGCGGCGAGAACCATGGGTTCGCGCTCCGGGGCACCGTCGACCATCGCTGCGAACGGATCAGCTTCGTGGGCCGAATCCGACAGGCCGGACATGCAGCCCACGAAGCTGATC
>VAUM01000303.1 GCA_005774595.1 Actinomycetota bacterium | reverse complement strand
CCGCCCCGCCGGCAAGGCGAGGGGCGGCAGGGTCATCGTCATCCTGGTCGGGTCGCTGCAGGCGGTCGCGGTGAGCCGCACGGTCGACGGGCAGCGCGTGACGCCGGCGCTCGACGCGCTCGCCGCCGACGGCGTCTACTTCCCGAACGCCTACACCCAGGTGTCCGCGGGTAACACTGCCGACGCCGAGGTGATGGTCAGCGCAGGCCTGTACCCGCTCGGCAGCAAGCCGCTGTCCGAGGAGTACGGCGACCGCGTCATCCCGTCGCTCCCGCGCTCTCTCGCGGCGATCGGCTACGCGCCGATGACGTTCCACCCCAACGACCGCGAGTACTGGAACCGCGACCAGCTCTACCCGGCGCTCGGCTTCACCGAGATCTACGACAAGGACTTCTACGGGGACACGGACGTCATCGGCATCGGCTCCTCGGACGAGGCGCTGTTCGCCGAGGCGCTGCCCGAGTTGAAGCGGAAGCACGACGCGGGCACGCCCTTCTACGCGGCGTTCGTCACGCTCACCGGCCACCACCCGTTCGAGATCCCGGCCGACCGGCAGCGGCTGAAGCTGCCGGCCGAGATGCGCGGCACGCTGACCGGCGACTATCTCGTCTCGATGAACTACGCGGACCTGGCGATCGGGCAGTTCGTGGACGGCCTGAAGAAGGAGGGCATCTACGACGACTGCGTCATCGTCGTGGTGGGCGACCACTTCGGGCTGCAGCAGCCGCAGATGAGCGCCGAGGACATGGCCGTGGCCGAGAAGCTGCTCGGCCGGCCGTACAACGACGCCGACCGCATCAACATCCCGCTCGTCGTCACCGCGCCCGGCATCACCGGCGGCAGCGTGGTGACCCGCCCGGTCGGCCAGGTCGACGTCATGCCCACCGTGGCGGCGCTTCTCGGCCTGCCGCTCGACGCGCAGGTGCACTTCGGCCGCGACGCGCTCGGGGGCGGCCCGGTGCTCCTCGGTGAGCGGTACTACCTCGCCGCCGGGACGTTCATCGACGATCGCCGCATCGTCGTCGTCAACGAGGACACGACGATGGAGGCGTACGATGCGCTCACGCGCGAGCCGCTGGCCAAGCCAGGTGCGGGCGCGGACGCCACGGCCGAACGGGTCGTGAGACTGCAGGAGCTGTCGGACGCGTACGTGAGCGCGCTGCCCAAGCGCTGAGCGCACGCGCCCGGGACCGCGAGCGAGGAGGGCGAGCGTGCGCGTAGGCGTCGTCATGGGGACCCGTCCCGAGATCATCAAGCTCGCGCCGGTGGTGTGGGCGCTCGCCGAGCGGCATCCGGACGTCGAGTGCCGCGTCCTGCTCACCGGCCAGCACGGACGCTTCGCGCACGAGCTGTGCGCCGAGCTCGGCGTGCCGGTGCACGACGACCTGGAGGTCATGGCGCCGCACCCCGGCGACCTGCTCGCGCGCGCGGTCTCCGGCTGCGACGGCTGGATCGAGGCCGAGCGGCCCGACGCCGTGGTCGTCCAGGGCGACACCACGAGCGTGCTCGCCGGCGCGCTTGCGGCGTTCTACCGCAAGGTGCCCGTCGCGCACGTGGAAGCCGGCCTGCGCACCGGCGACCTGACGCGCCCGTTCCCCGAGGAGGCCAACCGCCGGCTCGTGGGCGGCATCGCCGCGATGCACTTCGCGCCCACCGCGGGCGCGCGCGACGCGCTGCTCGCCGAGGCGGTCCCCTCCGAGGCGATCGTGGTCGTGGGGAACACGGTCGTGGACGCCGTGCGCCGCTACGCGGTGTCCGACGCCGCGCGCGGGCCGGGTGAGCGCCGCGCGCTCGTGACGATCCACCGGCGCGAGAGCTGGGGCACGGAGTTCGAGCAGCTCTGCCTCGGCGTGGCGGACCTCGCGGACGCCGAACCGGACCTGCGCGTCGACTTCGTGATGCACCCGAACCCCGCGCTTCAGGCGCGCGCACGGGAGACCCTCGGCCACGCGGATCGCATCCGGCTGCTGCAGCCGATGACGTACGTCCCGTTCGTGGAGCTGCTGTCGGCGGCCGACGTGGTGCTCACGGACTCCGGTGGCATCCAGGAGGAGGCGGCCTCGCTCGGCACGCCGCTCGTGGTGCTGCGCGAAGTGACCGAGCGCCCCGAGGGCGTGGCGGCCGGCGCGGCGTTCCTCGGCGGGGTGACGCGCGAAGGGCTCGCGTCCGCGGTCGAAGAGGCCCTGGCGGCCGGGCGCGGCGACGCCCGGGACCTGTACGGGGACGGGCACGCGGGCGAGCGCATCGCGGACATGCTCGCGGCCGGGCGCATGATGCCGGAACGCGCGTGGGGTGGCCCTGCGTGACGCGGCGGCCGCGCAGCCGGGCAGCGGCGGCGGTGCTGGCGGGCG
>VAUM01000302.1 GCA_005774595.1 Actinomycetota bacterium | reverse complement strand
ACCTTGCGCACCACCACCACGTCGAGCTCGCCGCCGACCGCGCGCGCCACCTCCACGGCCACGATGACGCCGCCGCGCGGGATGCCGAGCACGAGCGCCCCTGGCGCCAGCGAGCCCCGCAGCCGCTCGGCGAGTTCACGCCCAGCCTCGACCCTGTCGGCGAACATGTGCGCCACCTCCCGGGAGCATATCTACCCGCGCGGAACGCGCCCGTGCTGCGCTATCCTCACGGCAGCGCCGGCACGGGGACCGAGGGGGACGCCATGAGCGACATCGCGCGGCCGGGTACGCGGGCCAAGTGGCTCGAGGCAACGCTCGCCATCGCCGTGCTGCTGACGTTGCAGGTGAGCGCCCGCCAGTGCAAGGACGAGGGCGACCAGAAGATCCTCGACTCGATCCTCGGCGGCGTCGAACAGGGCATGAAACAGGGCGAGGAGCTCGAACAGTCCTTCGCCGGCTCGGGGAGCGGCACGCGCACCTTCCACATGACGGCGCCCGACGGCGGTGTCGGCAGCATGGACGAGATGCGCGCCAAGGAAGGCCCTACCGTCAGCTACAGCGAGAAGGACGGCTGGAAGGTCGTCGACGAGGGCAGGTAGCCCACCCGCACGAGAGAGGGTCACGTGACCGGCAAGAAGGCCAACGTCGCCCGGCGCTTCCTCACCGGCGACATGCGCTTCGCCGAGTTCGCCGTCACGAACCGATGCGTCGCGAAGTGCTCGTTCTGCGGCATCTGGCAGCAGCAGCCCAAGGTCACCTCCGACCGCGAGAAGTCGCTGCAGGTGATCGACAACCTCGCCGACATGGGCGTCGTGCACATCACGCTCACGGGCGGCGAACCTTTGCTGCACCCCGACATCGTCGACTTCGTCGCCCGGTGCACGGACCGCGGCGTGCACACCTCGGTGCTCGACGCCACGCCCTCGCTCGTCACCGACGACAAGCTCGCGCGCCTGGAGGCCGCCGGCGCCGACATGATCTCGATCTCGTTCGACTCGGATGACCCAAAGGTGCTGGAGGAGTCGCGTCAGATCCCGGGGATCATGGCCGACATGGAGAAGACGGTCGCAAGGATCGGCCGCACGAAGGTCAAGTCGATGGCCTCGATACTGATCTGGAACAACAACCACGACCGCATGGAGCAGATGTTCGAGCGCGCCGTGGCGATGGGCTTCGACATGATCTCGGTGAACTACCCGACGTTCTCCGAGTCGGTCATCTACCCGCTCGGCGGCGAGGGGATCTCGCTCTCGCGCGACCTCGTGATCGAGTCGCTCGAGAGCGTCATCGAACTGAAGCAGGCGACGAGGTACCCGATCGTGAACCAGGTCACCTCGATGCGGAACATCATCGACTACCTGCGCGACCCTGCCTCGGCGAAGCACCACTGCCTCGGCGGGCACCGGGTCATGTTCGTGGACTGGCACTTCGACGTGCGGCCGTGCATGCAGTTGCCGGACGTGCTCGGCAACATGCTCACCATGACGAAGGCGGACCTGAAGAAGGTCCCGTGCAACCGGTGCAACATGAGCTGGTACCGGGACTTCAGCGTCTTCTTCACAGGGGTCGAGCCGCTGGCGACCTATGGTGAGCTGATGCGCTCGGGCGGGATGATGTAGCGCGCCCTACGGCTCCGCGACGACCAGCCCGTCGACCGCGAACGCGTCGACCCACGTGTTGTAGCCCACCGAGCGCACGTTCTTGCCCGTCAGCGCCCGGACCTCGAGCGTGTGCGTGCCGTAGTCGAGGCCGTGGGCGGCGTACATCGTCTGGCGGAACGAGTTGGGCGACGCATACTGGTCGACCGTGCATTGATACACGCCGTCGAGGTACACGGCCGCCTTGCCGGCCGATGTCGTCTTGGCCCCGATCCACTCGATCCCGGTGCCGTCGAACTCCACGAGCACCGACTTGCCCGCACCGGCCGCGTATACCGCTCCTCCGCCGGAGAACTGCGTCCGATACAAGCTCGTCCACGTCCCCGTCCATGCCACACCGCCCGCCGTGTCCTCGTAGACCACCGGGAGCACGTCGTACCGCACGTCCACGCTCTGCAGGCCCGGCGAGAGCGCGTCGCCCGACTCGAGCCTGACTACCACGTCGAGGTAGCGCGCGAACGGAACGCCGGTCAGGGCCGAGCGGGCCCCGGCGTCGCCGGCCGCCTCGCCGAGGTAGTTGCCGGTGCCGCTCGTCCAGTCGATCGCCGCGCCGTCGCCGCCCATCGGAGACGACCAGTTCACTCCATCGTCGGAGGTGCGGACGGCGAACTTGATCGCCTGGCCGGGCGCGAGAGCGGTCGTCTGGGCGTCGAGCCGGCTCCACACCGCCGCGTCGCCGGCATCCGCCCTCAGCCCCACGGCCGCGCCGGTCC
>VAUM01000301.1 GCA_005774595.1 Actinomycetota bacterium | reverse complement strand
CCTCACCGCCGACTGCCCAGGCCGACCTGCTGGCCCAGGTCGAACGCGCCATCGCCGACCTGTCCGCCCGCACCCCGCTGCTCGGAGGCTGACCGCGATGGACCTCGTCATCCGCCCAGCGACCCCGGACGACGCCGACGACATCGCGCGCATCTACAACCAGTCGGTGGCGGGCTCGACAGCGACCTTCGACACGCGCGAGCACACCGGCAAGCACCGCGCCGAGTGGCTCGCCGCGCACGGCGGGCGCCATCCGGTCCTGGTCGCCGTGGCGGACGGCGCCGTCGTCGGCTGGGGGTCGCTGTCGCTGTGGAACCCGCGCGGCGCCTACGCCGACACCGTCGAGATCTCCGCGTACGTGGACGAGGCGTGCGCGCGGCGCGGCGTCGGGCGCGCGATCGACACGGCACTCGTCGAGGCGGCGCGGGAGCACGGGCACCACGCGATCATCGCGCAGATCTCGGCCGAGAACGAGGCGAGCATGCGGCTGATCGAGTCGATGGGGTTCGAGCGGGTCGGTACCTTGCGCGAGGTCGGCCGCAAGTTCGACCGATGGGTCGACGTCGCACTCTACGAGCGGCTGCTCTAGCGACGCGGTAGCGCGTCGGGGTCGCAGATCACCGCGTCGGCGAGCCCTTCGGCCTTCAGACGCTCCGCGGCGTCCTCGGCGGTCCAGGCCAGGAGCGGGCGGCCGCGCAGGCGCTGGAGCGACGTGCCGAGTGACGGCAGCTCGTCGAGGTCGTAGGCGATGAAGTCCGGCTTCGAGGACCAGTCCATCATCAGGTTCTCGAGCAGGAACACCTCGTACCAAGCGAGCCCCTCCTCGCTCAAGTCGCCCGACAGCTGTCCGCGCGGCACCTCGGGCGCGGTCTTCGCGACGCGCGCGAGTGAGTACGGGTTGAACGACATCACCACCGCCTCGCCCGCGTATGCGGCGAGCTGCCGCGCGACGTCGTCCTCGAGCGTGCCCACGCCGCCGCGGTTCTTGATCTCGACGAACACCGGCACGCGGCCGCCGATCGTCTCGAGCGCCTCGGCGAGCGTCGGCACCGGCTCGTCGCCACCGAGCAGGCGCAGCTCGGCGAGCGCCGCCGCGGACGTCTCGCTCACGCGGCCGGGCGCGCCCGTCATGCGCGCGAGCTCGTCGTCGTGCATCACCATCGTCACGCCGTCGGAGCTGCTCAGCACGTCGAGCTCGATCGCGAAGCCGCGCGCAGCGGCCGCGTCGAACGCCGCGAGCGAGTTCTCCGGCACCCGTGGCGTGCCGTCCCACTGCCCGCGGTGCGCGATCGGCCCGGCGGTGAGCCACGCGGACGGATCGCGCGGCGGCCGGCCGCCGGTCGCCCATGCGAAGGCACCCGCGACCGCGGCGAGCAGCAGGACAAGGACGGCCGACGTGATCGCGGCGGCGCGCTTGCTCATGAGCGGCTCCATGCGACGGAGGGTCGGGCTGTCGTCACGAGACTAGCACCGCTACCGGCGCCGCACCCACACCGGGTCGCCCTCGGCCACGCCGTGCCGCGCGGCCCAGCCGGCGGGCACCTCGAGCACGGACGTGGTCGCTCCGGGGCTCACCGCACGCTCCGGGCCTTCCGGCGCGAGGCTCGAGACGCCGAGCACGTGCCCGTCGCCCGAGATCCAGATGACGTCGAGCGGGTAGTCGACGCGCTTGATGGCGAACGACCGCACGTCGGCCGAGGGCCACACGAACAGCATCCCGCCGGCGGCGCCGTCCAGGTCGAGGCCCTGCAGACCGCTCGAGCGCTCCGCCTCCGAGTCGGCGACGTAGACCGCCACGGTGGCACCGCGCACGGTGAGCTCGGCCTCGACCGCGCGGGGGCCCGAACATGCGACGAGTGCGGCCCCAGCCACGACCACACCGATGACGGTCCGCGCCCTCACGGCACCGCCCACGGGGGCACCTCGCGCATGTCGTGACGCCCGGCGCGCTCGACGGCGGCGGCACCGGGGAAGCGACGCTCGAGCTCGGCCCGGAAGTGGGGCGAGTGGTCGTGGCGCAGCGTGTGGACCAGTTCGTGGACGACGGTGCACCGCGCGCGCTCGGGCGTGCGGAAGAGCAGCAGCGGGTTCAAGGTGATCGCGCCCGCCCGCGAGCAGGTGCCCCACCGGGTGCGCATGCGCCGGAAGCGCGCGGACACATAGGGCAGCGCCAGCCGCGCGGACTCCTCGGCCAGCACGGCGCCCAGCCGCTCGGCCGCGGCGCGGTCGAGCCAGCGCCGCAGCGCACGCAGGCATGCGTCGGCATCGGCCACGTCACCGGCGGCCACGAGCGTCCCGGCCGCGGGGTCCTCGCGCACGCGTACGCCCCGGCCGGGCGCGTGGCGGTAGTCGACGCCCCACGCTTCGCCGGTCGCCGCGAACGTCACCGTGTCGGGC
>VAUM01000300.1 GCA_005774595.1 Actinomycetota bacterium | reverse complement strand
GTCTGGAGCCGCGTGACGCCGACGGGCACGACCACGGCGAGCACTGCCACGCGGAGATGCGCCCGCGGTCGCAGGACGAGCGCGGCGCCGAGCACGCCCGAGATGGCGCCGCTCGCTCCGACCAGCGGCGTGTCCGGGCCGCCCGGCCACCACAGGTACGCGAGTGCGCCCGCGAGCGCGCAGGCGAGGTAGAGCGCGAGGAAGCGCACGCCGCCGGAGCGCTCCTCCACGCCGGGCCCGAACACCCACAGGAACAGCAGGTTCGACACGATGTGGCCCCAGGTCGCGTGGATGAACGCCGAGGTCAGCAGCGTGTAGAGCCGCGTGACGCCGAGCCGGTGCGGGTCGAGCACCCAAGCGTCCACGAACGCCTGCGCCGCGTCTCCGCGCAGGGTGAGCTGATAGGCGAACACCGCAGCACACGCGGCCAGTAGGCCGAGCGTCGCCCAAGGCACGATCGGCGGCCGGTCCTCGTCGCGCAGCGGTATCACGTGTCTCGTCCCGTCAGTCTGCTAGAGTTGTCGCCGGGCAAACTGTACCCCAGTGCCCGCGGTGCGCTCCTCGAGCGCACGGGGGGCGGAAGGAGGGTGTCGCTCGCATGGAATGGGTCGCCATCATCGCGCTCTGTTGCGGTGGCGGGTTCGTCGTCGTGGCGGTCTTCCTCATCGCGCTGTACAACCGCCTCGTCGTGCTCCGCAACCGCGTCAAGAACGCGTGGTCGCAGATCGACGTGCAGCTGCGCCGTCGCTACGACCTCATCCCGAACCTCGTCGAGACCGTCAAGGGCTATGCGAAGCACGAGTCCGCGACGCTCGAAGCGGTCATCAAGGCCCGCCAGGTGGCCGTCGACGCGACCGGCGTCGCCGCCCAGGGTGCGGCCGAGAACATGCTGACGAGCACGTTGCGCAGCCTGTTCGCCGTCGCCGAGGCGTACCCGGAGCTCAAGGCGAACCAGAACTTCATGATGCTGCAGGAGGAGCTCTCCGGGACCGAGAGCAAGATCGCGTACGCGCGGCAGTTCTACAACGACTCGGTCATGAGCTACAACACCGGCATCGAGTCGTTCCCGGCCAACCTGGTCGCCGGCATCCTCGGCTTCCAGGCCGCCGAGTACTTCGAGATCGAGGAAGCCGCCAAGGAGCCCGTCAAGGTCCAGTTCTAGTCTCGAAGGCGAGTGAGGCGGACGTCAAGCCGTGTTCGACCAGGTAGCGTCCAACAAGCTGAAGAGCGCGATGCTCGTCACGGGCTTCGTGCTCTTCGTCTTGCTGCTGTCGTGGATCTTCGATGAGGCGGCCGGCACCGGCGGCCTGCTGACGTTCTGCGGGTTCGCGCTCGCGCTGTTCGGCGGGTTCACGTCGTACTGGTACTCCGACAAGCTCGTGCTCGGGATGAGCCGCGCGCGGCCGGTGGCCCGGGAGACGGAGCCCTACATCGTCAACACGGTCGAGGCGCTCGCCATCGCGGCGGGCCTGCCCGTGCCGGCGTGCTACATCATCGAGGACCCGGCGCCCAACGCGTTCGCGACGGGGCGCGATCCGAGGCACGCCGCGATCGCGCTGACACGCGGGCTGGTGACCAAGATGGACCGCCTCGAGCTCGAGGGCGTCATCGCGCACGAACTCGCGCACATCCAGAACTTCGACACGCGGCTGCAGATGCTCACGGCGGTGCTCGCCGGGACGGTCGCGTACATCTCCGAGTGGTTCGCGCGCTCCATGATCTGGGGCGGCATCGACGAGGACAACGGGGGCAACGTGGTCTTCGCGGTCATCGGGCTCGTGCTGGCGATAGTGGCGCCGTTCGCTGCGGTGGTGATGCAGATGTCGATCTCGCGCAAGCGCGAGTTCCTCGCCGACGCGAGCGCCGCGGTGCTGACACGCTACCCCGACGGGCTCGCCGGGGCGCTGAGGAAGATCGCGGCGGACACGACGCCGCTGCGCGTGGCGAACCGCGCGACCGAATCGCTGTACATCTTCAACCCGCTCAAAGACCGCAACAAGGGCATCGACGGGCTGTTCAACACCCACCCCCCCATCGAGGAGCGCATCCGCCGGCTCGAGGCGATGTGACTTGGCGCTGACCTACCCCGGGATCGACCCGGTCGCGCTGAGCCTCGGCCCCGTGCAGGTGCGCTGGTACGGGCTGGCGTACGTGGCCGGGTTCGTCGGCTCGCTGCTGGCGCTGCGCAAGCTCAACGAGCGCTGGGAGCTGGGGCTTTCCTTCGACGACATGCTCGAGATCATCCTGGCGGCGGTGGTCGGCGTGGTCGTGGGCGGGCGGCTCGGCTACACGCTCGTGTACAGCAGCGGACAATGGCTGCACGACCCGCTGTACGTCTTCCGCATGTGGGAGGGCGGGATGTCGTTTCACGGCGGGCTCGTCGGGATCATGCTGGCCGCCATCGTGG
>VAUM01000299.1 GCA_005774595.1 Actinomycetota bacterium | reverse complement strand
GCCCGTCGGTGGGGAAGGTGCCGGGCGACTTCGGCGCGACCCGCTTGCAGGCCATCGAGCCGGCGATGGCCAAGACCGGGACGATGAACAGGAAGCGGCCGGCGAGCATCAGCACGCCGAGTCCGTAGGTGAACAGCGGGCCGGTCGCGTCGAGACCGGCGAAGGCGGAGCCGTTGTTGCCCGCCGCCGAGGTCGCCGCATAGAGGATCTCGCTGAGCCCATGCGGCCCCTGGTTGAGCCGCGCGGCCAGGCCGGCGGGCGACGCGACGCCGATCGTCGCCATCACGAGGATGCCCGCTTCGAGCACGAGCACCGCGAGCATCGCGAGCTTCATCTCGGTCGGGCCGATCTTCTTGCCGAGGTACTCGGGCGTGCGCCCCACCATGAGCCCGGCGATGAACACCGCGAGGATGGCGAAGACGAGCATCCCGTACAGGCCGGACCCGGCGCCGCCGAAGACGATCTCACCGAGCGCGATGTTCAGCATCGCGACCATCCCGGCCAGCGGTGTCAGGCTGTCGTGGCTCGCGTTCACCGCGCCGCAGCTCACGGCCGTCGTCGAGTTGGCGAACGCCACGCTGTCGGCGATGCCGAAGCGCACCTCCTTGCCCTCCATGTTGCCGCCGGGCCGGTCCGCCGATGCGCTCGTGTCGGCGCCCGCGCGCACGAGGTTCGGGTCGCCCGTGCGCTCCGCGGCGTACATCGCGCCGAGCCCGACGGCGAACAGCACCGCCATCGCTGCGAACAGCACCCAGCCCTGCCTCGTGTCCCCCGCCTCGAGTCCGAAGAAGTAGGTCAGCGCGGCCGGGATGGCCAGCAGCGCGACGATCTCGAGCAGGTTCGTCAGCGGCGTGGGGTTCTCGAACGGGTGGGCCGAGTTCGCGTTGAAGAACCCACCGCCGTTCGTGCCGAGCTGCTTGATCGCCTCCTGCGAGGCGACCGGACCGCGCGCGATCGTCTGGCGCGCGCCCTCGAGCGTCGTCGCCTCGGCGGCGGGAGCCAGCGTCTGCACGACGCCCTGGCTCGCGAGCGCGATGGCGAGCACGAGCGCCACCGGCAGCAGCACGTACAGGCACGCCCGCGTGAGGTCGACCCAGAAGTTGCCGATGCCGCGGCACTCGCGGCGCACCAGCCCGCGCGTGAGCGCCACCGCCACCGAGATGCCGGCGGCGGCCGACACGAAGTTCTGCCACGTGAGCCCGAGCATCTGGGTGAGGTAGCCCACCTGGCCCTCGCCCGCGTACACCTGCCAGTTCGTGTTGGTGACGAACGACACCGCGGTGTTGAACGCGACCGCGGTCGACATCCCGGGCGCCGCAGCCGGGTCGAAGCCGAGCAGGCCCTGTAGGCGCAGGAGGGCGAAGAGCGCGACGAAGCACACCAGCGAGAAGGCGATCAGCGACCCGGCGTACGTGAGCCAGCCCATGTCGCTGTCGGCATCCACGCCCGTCAGCCGGTACAGCAACCGCTCGACCGGGGCGAGCGCTGGATGCAGGAAGGTCCTGCGCCCCTCGAAGACGTGGTAGAGGTAGGTGCCGAGCGGCTTCACGAGCGCGAAGACGAGCGCGCACGGCACGGCGAGCCGTATGACGTCTGTGAGCGGCACGGGCGTCGCCTACAGCTTCTCGGGGTTGACGAGCGCCCAGACGAGGTAGACGAGCACCCCGGCCGCGACCAGCGCGATGATGACCTCGTCCGCGCTCACTGCCTCCGGAGCCTCCGGTCGACCACCTGGGCGAGCAGCATCGCCGCGCCGAGGAACAGCGTCACGCCGAGTACCACCGCGAAGTCCGCCAAGACCGTCACGACCGGCCTCTCTCCCGATCCGTGCGCCCCGTCCGGACGCCCGCATCGGGAGTCTACCCACGCCGGCGTTGCGCTTCCGTGAAGGCGGGCGCGCCCGGAGTGAAGAAGCCGTGAAGATGCCGCGGCGGGACGTGGGATCGGCGCGACGGACGCCGTCAGGCGAGCGCGATGAAGCGGAACCCGACCCCCGGCTCGGTCACGACGTGGCGCGGGACGTCGCCGGGCCGCTCGATCTTCTTGCGCAGGTGCGAGACGTGGGCGCGCAGCGTCTGGGTGTCGCCGACGTACTCGGGACCCCAGACGGTCTTGAGGATCGTGTCGGACGTGACGACCCGCCCCGCGTTGCGGGCGAGCAGCGCGAGGATGTCGAACTCGATGCGCGTCAGGTGCACCGGCTCGCCTCGGACGGTGACCTCACGGGCGCCGAAGTCGATGACCAGGTCGCCGGCGCGCATCTCGCCCACGGAGGTGTCCGCGCCGGCGGTGCGGCGCAGCAGCGCGCGTAGCCGCTCGAGCAGTTCGCCGGTGGAGAACGGCTTGGTGAGGTAGTCGTCAGCGCCGAGATCGAGCGCGCGGATCTTGTCCTCGTCCGAGTCGCGGACCGACAGCACCATGACCGGGCCATGGAA
>VAUM01000298.1 GCA_005774595.1 Actinomycetota bacterium | reverse complement strand
ATGCCCCGGTATGCGCGCACCATCAGCGGGAGGAATGCGACCGCGAGTACGAGGATGATCAGTTCGCTCTGCTGGATCTGCGCAGGGATCATGCGGGGTTGCTCACCCGCGCGCCGCGTCGAGGATCGCGCGGGCGCGGTCCGTCTCGTCGGGGAACAGGTCCGGCGGGACCGCTTCGCGTCCGAGCGCCTCGAAGACCATGCAGCGCGCGCAACTGGACCAGTCGCCCTTGCAGAACTGCTGCTTGAGCACCTCGGACATGGACGGCATGTTCTTCATGCGGTCGTTGAAGAACGGGCACGCGGGAAGGCAGATGCAGTCCATCGCACGACCCCCTTCCGCCCCGGACGGGACCCTCAGCAAGCGTATACCCTTGTGCGCGGGTGCGCGCGCGGCGGTCAGGCGCCGGCGAGCGTCTCGCGCGCCGCCTACGGGCCCGCGGGCTCGCGGGCGACGGTGATGGTCACCACGGTGTCGTAGGGCACCTTCGACCCGCCGGGCGGGTCCTGATGCACCACGTGGTCCACGTCGCCCGGCTCGACCGCGTCCGACGGCACGATGGCCACCTGCAGTCCGGCGGCCTCGATCAGGCCGCGCGCCTCGGTCTCGGTCTTGCCCTCGGTGTCGGGCACGGTCGTCTCGTTCTTGCCCTTCGACACCACTATGGTGACCGTCTGCCCCACCTGTAGCACCACGCCCGTGTCCGGGTCCTGCGAGATGACCTTGCCCTTGCCCACCGTGTCCGAGTAGTCCTCGGTGATCTTGACCTTGAACCCGGCGTCCTCGAGCGTCTTCTTCGCCTCGGTCGAGGTCTTGCCGGTCACGCTGGGGACGGCCTTGGTCTCGATGCCCTTCGACACGACGAGGGTGACCTGCGAGCCGGAAGGCAGGCTCGCGCCCGCGGTCGGCTCGGTGCCGACGCAGACCCCCTCGGCGACCTTCGCGTCGTAGACGCGCTTGATGGGCTGCAGCTCGAAGCCCGCCGCGCGCAGCGTGTTGTAGCCCTCGGTCTCGGACATGCCCTTGACGGCCGGCACGTCGACCATCTCGATGCCCTTGCTCACCGTGACGGTGACGGTCGTGCCCTTCTCGACCCGGTCGCCGGCCTTCGGATCCTGCGCGAAGACGGTGCCGGTCGGCTCTTGCGAGTACTCCTGGACGACGTCACCGATGGCCAGCCCGTCGCCCGCGAGGCTCGTGGTGGCCTCCTCGAGCGTCATGCCCGTGAGGTCGCGGACCTGGACGGTGCGCGGGCCGAGCAGGCCGAGCGCAGCCGCTGCGGCGATGCCGACGCCGAGCAGCAGCACCACCGCCACGATCCACGGCCACGCGGCGCGACGGCGCGGCGGCTCGGGCGCGCGCCGCACCTGCGGCGTGCCGGCGGCCGGCGTGGCGCGCACCTCGGGCATCACCGTCGTGTCGCCGATGCCGGACCCAGGCGCGGGCACGGCGGCGGGCGTCTCACCGTGTGCGGCGCGGCGCAGGTCTTGGCGCATCTCGTCGGCGGTCGCATACCGGCCGCGCGGGTCCTTCACGAGCGCGCGCATGATCACGGCCTCGAGCGCGGGCGACACGTCGGGCCGCAGCTGGCGCAGCGGCGCCGGCGCGTCGTGGACCTGCTTGAGCGCCACGGCGACCGGAGTCTCGCCCGCGAACGGCGGCGAGCCGGTGAGCAGCTCGTAGAGCACGATGCCGAGCGAGTACAGGTCCGACGCGGCGGTCAGCGGGCGCCCCTGGGCCTGCTCGGGCGAGACGTACTGCGCGGTGCCGAGCACCGAGCCGGTCTGGGTGAGGTCGTCGCCGTCGGTCATCCGTGCGATGCCGAAGTCCATGACGCGCACGCGCCCGTCGGGCATCAGCACGATGTTCTGCGGCTTGATGTCGCGATGGATGACGTCGTAGCCGTGCGCGACGGCGAGCGCGGCGCAGATCTGCTCGCCGAACTCGGCGACCTGCGCCGGGGCGAGCGGGCCTTGCGTGCGGACGAGCGACTTGAGGTCGGTGCCGCGGATGTACTCCATGACGATGTAGTACGCGTCGCCGTCGGCGCCCCAGTCGTAGATGTTCACGATGCCGGGATGCTGGAGGTTCGCGGCAGCCTGCGCCTCACGGCGGAACCGCTCGACGAACGCGGGGTCCTGCGCGAACGAGGAGCGCAGGACCTTCACGGCGACGGTGCGCCCGAGCGTCTCGTCGACGGCCTTGTAGACCTCGGCCATGCCGCCGGCGCCGACCTTCTCGGTCACGCGGTACCTGCGGCCGAAGACCATGTCGTCCAAGTGGCTCTCCCCGTTCATGAGCGGGGCCCTCGCCCCGTCGCAATCTTACTCGATGCCCGCCTGTTGCCGCCCTACTTCGTCGCGGCCAGCGCGGTCTCGATGACAGGTCTGGCGGCCGACTCGCCGCGCGTGGCGATCGCGGTGGTGCTGGAGAACGC
>VAUM01000297.1 GCA_005774595.1 Actinomycetota bacterium | reverse complement strand
GACTTCGACCGGGACGGCGCCACCACGCTCACCGCGTCGCTGTACTCCGACGTTGCGCACGGCGAGCTGGCGATGCTGTCGAACGGGCGCTACATCTACGTGCCCGCCCCCGACTTCTGCGGGACCGACAGCTTCCGGTATCGCGCCTACGACGGCGGGCTGTACTCGGCCGCCGCGACGGTGACGATCACGGTGACGCCCGTCAACGACGCTCCGGTCGCCTCGGCGGACGCCACCGCCTGCGACGAGGACGTCCCGGCCTCCGGCGACGTGCTCGCCAACGACACCGATGCCGACGGGGACGAACTGTCGGCATCGGTGGTCTCCGGCCCGGCGCACGGCACGCTGGACCTGGCGTTGGGCGGCGCCTACACCTACACGCCTGCCGCCGACTGGTACGGGATCGACGGCTTCGCCTACGCCGTCTCGGACGGCCAGGGCGGCACCGACATCGGTTCGGTGACGATCGTGGTGGCGGCGGTCAACGACGCTCCGACCGCGGCGCCCGACGCGTTCGCCGCCTCCGACGGCGTTCCCGTATCCGGCTCGGTGCTGGCCAACGACACGGACGTCGAGGGCGACCCGCTTGCCGCCGAGATCGTCTCGGGCGTGGCGCACGGGACACTCGACTTCGACGCCGACGGCACCTTCACCTACACCGCGGACATCGGCTACAGCGGCGAGGACTCGTTCGTCTACCGCGCCGATGACGGCACGGACCTGTCGGCGCCTGCGATTGTGACCTTCACGGTCACGCTGACCAACGACGCGCCGGTCGCGCTCGCCGACGGGTACACCACCGCCGAGGACGAAGCACTGTCGGTGCCCGCGATCTCGGGCGTGCTGGCCAACGACTCGGATCCGCACGGCGACCTGCTGACGGCGGTGCTCGTGGGCGACGTCGCGCATGGCGAGCTCGCGCTGCTGCCGTCGGGCCAGCTCATCTACGTGCCCGACGCCGGCTTCAGCGGCGCCGACTCCTTCACTTACCAGGCGTTCGACGGCGCCTCGTTCTCCGAGGTCGTCGCCGTGACCATCACAGTGACGCCGGTCAACGACGCACCCGTCGCCGCCGACGATTCCGCGGCATGCGACGAGGACACCACGGCTTCCGGTGACGTGGTCGCCAACGACTCCGACGCCGACGGGGACGGTCTCGCAGTCTCGGTTGCCTCACCCGCGGCGCACGGCACGGTCGACCTCGCGCCCGATGGCGCCTACACCTACACGCCGGCCGCGAACTGGTACGGCACCGACGCGTTCGCCTACCGCGCCTCCGATGGGCACGGGGGCACCGACGTGGCCGTCGTGACGATCGCCGTCGCGTCGGTCAACGACCCGCCAGCGGTGACGGGGGACTCCTACCGGTTCCGCGCGGGTACGGCTCTCATCGTCCCGGCGCTGACCGGCGTTCTCGCCAACGACTCCGACGTCGAGGGCGACCCGATGGTCGTCGTGCGCGGGGTGGGCCCGGCGCACGGCACGCTCACGCTGAACGCGAACGGTTCGTTCACCTACGCGCCCGCGTTCGGCTTCCGGGGGACCGACTCGTTCACGTACTCGGTGTTCGACGGCACCGACCTGTCCGGTCCGGTGACCGTGGAGCTGGTCGGTCCGGTGCTCTACGAGGAGACCGCTGCCGGTCTCGAGTGGACCGGCACGTGGTCGACACTGGCCCGCACGCAGTTCTCGGGCGGTACCGCACGCTATGCGTCAGGCACCGGCAAGTCGGTCACCGCGACCTTCACCGGGGTCGGCATCGACTGGATCGGCGCCAAGACGACCTCGTCGGGCAAGGCGCGCGTCTACCTCGACGGTGCGCTCGTGGCCACGGTCGACTCGTACTCGAATGTGAGCCGCTTCGGCGAGGTCCTCTACAGCGTCTCGGACCTGCCTGAGGGTGCGCACGTCCTGCGCATCGAGACGACCGGCTCGAAAGCCTCGGCCTCGACCGGCACGAACGTGTGGATCGACGGCTTCGACGTGCAAGGCGAACTCACGGCGCCGTAGCGGCCCGGCTCTCCTGCACGCAGTCGCTCGATCCGGGGGCCCCGGCATCGCGCCGGGGCCCTCGTCGCGTCTGGGGCGGGGAGGCACCGCCCTGCCGTTCGTCGCCCATCCGTGCTCATCCGTCGGGACGTCATGTGACGGCCGTCACACTCCCCGCATGGAGCTCATTCGCTGCGGGCGATACCCCCTAGCGCCGGGCGTCGGGGGGCCCCACACTGAGTCCGCGTCGCCTCGGGACCGGGAGGCTCCCCGCGCGACAGGATGGTCAGGGACAGGGGTTCGGAGGAGGAAGCACATGCACAGGGTTCAAGGTGGCGCGGGTTCCGCGCTCGGTCGCATCGTGCGTTTCGCGACGGCAGTCATGCTGGCGGTATCAGGCGTTCAGATGGCGGCGCCGCCCGCGGCGCTGGCGGGTGCGGCTGTGCCGGTC
>VAUM01000296.1 GCA_005774595.1 Actinomycetota bacterium | reverse complement strand
GCCGCTGCCGCCCGCGCGCGGCGCCGCCCGGGCGGGCGAGGAGCCAGCCGCGCCGCTCACGCCGGAGACGAAGCGCGCCCGCAACCGGCTCGTCGCGCTGCTCGTGCTCGTGCCGTTCAGCTTCCCCGCGTGGTACGCGGTGCGCCGCCGCGACCCGGAGCTCGCGCGCATCACGCGGCTCGCGCTCGTCATCAACTACTGGCAGACGGCGGTGCTCACGGTCGTCGTGGTGGCGGCCGTGGTGCTCTCGGCCAATCGCGACGCGATCGTCAGCAGCCTCGGCGAGCGGCTCGGCCAACTCATCTATGAGCGGTGGTACACGAGGTAGCGGTACCCCTCCCGCGCGTGGGAACCATATACTCGTACACGTGGTGGGAGAGAGGCTCGCGCGCGACGCGGCGCACTCGCCGAGGGGACGGAACGCACGCGGGCCCGGATCGAGGGAGGGGCCATGCGCGCTCGTCTCGTGCTTGCCGCGGTGTTCGCCGCGGCCGTCCTGTTCGCCGTGCCTTCGGCCGCGCTGGCGGTCGCTCCTGACGCCTACGAGGACGACGACACCACGGCCACGGCCAACGTGTACGTCCTCGGGACCGCGGAGGCCCGAAGCCTCGACACGTCGAGCGACATCGACTGGGTGCGCTTCAACGTGACCGCGGGCGAGCGCTACATCATCGGGACGTACGGCTCGGTCACCACCACCGACGAGGCGGACACGAAGCTGTACCTCTACGACTCCTCCGGCACCCTGCTCATCTCGGAAGACGACGACGGGCCGGGCTACTACTCGGGCTTCACGTACACCGCCACGGCGAGCGGGACGTGGTACCTGGCGATCGACCTGTACGGCGGCGGCTCGAACACCGGGACGTACACGTTCGTCGCCGACCTCGTCTCGACGGTGTCGGGGACCGTGCGCGATGCGGCGGGTGCGCCGGTGCCCGGGGCGATCGTGGCCGTCTTCTCGCCGTACACCGCGACGACGACCTTCGACGACGACAACGACTTCCAGATGGACGAGACGGCCGCGGACGGGTCGTACACGATCGAGTGCTGGCCAGGCCAGCACCGGCTGGGCGCGTGGAGCGGGAGTGACATCGGGTACTACGACGGGGCCGCGCTGCTGGCCGACGCCACGGAGTTCCCGGTCCCGGGCGACGCGGCCCTCACCGGCTACGACATCACGCTGTCCGGGCTGACCGGCGCGGACGCGTACGAATCCGACGGCACGACCGCGACGGCGACCGCGCTCACGGTGCCGACGGCCGGCCAGTGGCGCAGCATCTACCCGACCGGCGACGTCGACATAGCCTCATTCGCTGTCTCGCCCGGGCACACCTACGCGGTGGGCACGTACGGCGACGACGCGTTCACCGACGACGCCGACACCTACCTCTACCTGGTCGATTCGAACGGGACCAGAGTGATCGACACCGACGACGATGGCGGCCCGGGGTACTACTCGCTCGTCTCGGCCACCGCGACCCAGACCGAGACGTGGTACGTGCGCGTGCGCGGGTACTCCTCGATCACGGACGGTGCATACCGGCTCGCGGTCAGTGAGGTCGCGACGATCTCGGGCACGGTCCGCGACGGGGCGGGCGATCCGATCGAAGGCTGCACCGTGTACGCGTATGGCCCGTGGGACTTCTCCTCGTGGGGCTCGGTCGTGTACACCACGACCGCCGCCGACGGCACCTACTCGCTCGGCGGGCTGGTGGCTGCGCCGTACCACGTCAGGTTCTACGGACCCACCGGCTACGAGGAGGAGTGGTACCTCGACGCGGCCACCGAGGCGTCGGCGACGCAGATCACCCTCGGCTCCGGCGAGTCCCGCGGCAGCGTCGACGCCACGCTGGCGCTGTCCGACGGCGCCGAGATCCGCGGCACGGTCACCGACCGGCTCGGCAACGGGCTGTCCGGCCTCAAGGTTCACGCCAGCTCGGACGCCACGGACGCGTGGGACTGGACCTACATCGGCGGGACCTACACGCTCGACGGTTTGCCCGGCGGCGACTACACCGTGTGGTTCGAGGACACCGCCAACGTCTACCTCGACGAGTACTACGACGATGCGCGTGACGAGGACGACGCGGAAGTCGTGCACGTGGACGACGGCGACATCGCCTCCGGCATCGACGCGACGCTGACGCGCGCCGGCGGCGTGTCCGGCTCCATCGTCAACTCGCAGTCCGTCGACGTCGCGGGCGCGTGGGCGTACCTCTACCAGGTCTCGTCGAGCGGCTCGAGCTACTCACTCGTCGACCAGGACCTCACGGACGCGTCTGGTGACTTCGCGATCGGCGACCTGGACGCCGGCGTCTACACGTTGCGCTTCACCGACCCGGGCGGCACCTACGCCTCCGAGTGGTGGCAGGATGCGGCGCTGTTCGACACCTGTACCACCTTCACCGTCTCGGCGGGTTCGACGCGCACGGTCGGCAC
>VAUM01000295.1 GCA_005774595.1 Actinomycetota bacterium | reverse complement strand
AGGCGAGGCCGAACAGGGCCCACGCGACCAGCGCGGTCCACTCGGCCGAGCGCGACGCACCCACCGCCAGCAGCGGCGCGACCCCGTCGGCCATCTCGCGCGCGCGGGCGATCACGCGCAGCCCGTCGCCGAGCAGCCACCCGCCCGCGAGCACGGCCGTCGCGAGGCCGATGCGGCCGCCGGCGTGGCGGGCCGGCCCGCCGCCCGCATCCCGCCCGACCGCCAGCGCGGCGCACGCGCCTGCGGCGAGCGCCGACGTCAACGGGTTGAACCGCGCGCCGAGCGCGAGCCCGGCAAGGACCGCCGCGAGCGTGTCGGTCACGACGGGCGCCGCGCCCCTAGCCGTCCTCGCGCGACGCGCACGCCTCGAGCGCCATCTTGCCGCGCCGCACGCCCTCGGGGATCTCGATCGGGTAGACCCCGTCGAAGCACGCGAGGCAGAAGCGGTCGGCGGGCGCGCCGGTCGCCTCGACCATCGCGGGCAGCGACAGGTAGGCGAGCGAGTCGGCGCCGATGAAGTCGCGCGTCTCCTCGACCGACTTCGACGAGGCGATGAGCTGCTCCTGGGTGTCGGTGTCGATGCCGTAGAAGCACGGCCACGCGACCGGCGGCGACGTGATGCGCATGTGCACCTCGGCCGCGCCGGCCTCGCGCAGGAGCGCGACGAGCTTCTTGGTCGTGTTGCCGCGCACGATCGAGTCGTCGACCACCACGAGGCGCTTGCCGGCGATGGCGTGCTTGAGCGGGTTGAGCTTCAGGCGGATGCCCTGCTGGCGCAGCGACTGGCTCGGCGAGATGAAGGTGCGGCCGACGTAGCGGTTCTTCGCCAGGCCGATCTCGTAGGGGATGCCGCTGGCGGCCGCGAAGCCGGTCGCGGCGGGGACGCCCGAGTCCGGGACGCCGATCACCAGGTCGGCGTCGACGGGCGCCTCGACGGCCAGCGCAGCGCCCATGTTGCGGCGGGCCTCGTAGATGCCGCAGTCGTACATCTCGGAGTCCGGCCGCGCGAAGTAGACGAACTCGAAGATGCACAGCGCCTCGCGCTCCGCCTCGACCGCCTGCTCGCTCTCCAGCCCGTTCGGGCCCATCTTCACGATCTCGCCGGGCGCGACGTCGCGCACGAACTCGGCACCGATCAGGTCGAGCGCGCACGTCTCCGACGCGACCGCCCAGCCGATGTCGTCGACGCGGCCGAGCACGAGCGGGCGGATGCCGTACGGGTCGCGGAAGGCGTAGAGCGCCTCCTCGGACATGAGCACCGCAGAGTACACGCCGCGCACGACCTTCATGGTCTCGCGAATCCCGGCGCGCATGGAGTCGTGCTGCTGGGTGAAGTGGTCCACGAGGGTCGCAAGGACCTCGGAGTCGGTGGTCGAGCGGAAGCGGACGCCGTTGCCGCGCATCTCGTCGCGCAGGTCGCCCGTGTTCACGAGATTGCCGTTGTGCGCGAGCGCGATGGTGCTGTGCCCAACCGCCGAGATCACCGGCTGCGCGTTCTCCCAACTCGTCGAGCTGCCGGTGGTCGAGTAGCGCGTGTGCCCGATGGCGAGGTCGCCGTCGAGGCTGGCGAGGTCGGACTCCTTGAACGCCTGCGGCACGAGCCCGAGGTGCTTCGTGACGGTGAGCGTGTGGCCGTCGGCGACCGCGATGCCGGCGGACTCCTGGCCGCGGTGCTGGAGCGCGTGGAGCGCGAAGTAGGTCATGCGCCCGACGTCCTCGCCCGGAGCGTATACGCCGAAGACCCCGCACGCCTCTTCGGGGTGCTCGGGCGGGTCGGAAAGGGCCCAGTCAGCGGTGGAGGTCACTGGCTCCTGCGGCAACGCGGTCGGCGGGACGCGTGCAGGATAGCACGCGACGTGCCGAGCGGGCCGAATGCCCGCCCGGCTCGCCGCGGCGATCCCGGGAGGGGGGCTAGAAGCCGCCCCCGCCGCCGGAGAGCATCTCCGCGACTCCCGCCTCCACCTCGGGCGACAGTGCGCGCAGGCCGCCGAAGACCTCGACCGAGGTGATCGAGCCCGCCCGCATCATGAGCGCGAACGCGGTCGCTTCCGGCAGGGCATCGGGTGCCGAGAGCAGCAGGATACCGCCGCGCGAACCCATCGCCGCGCCGCCGGCCAGCCCGTCGGCGAACGAGACGCCACTGGCGATGCCTACCTTCGACCCGTCCGACCACTCCATCATCTCGGCCATGTCCGCGAACAACGCCGCGGTCTCGTAGCGGTCCGCGCCGGCGACGCGGTCCCAGTCCGCCCACGGCACCTCCGACTCCACACCGTCCGGCACCGCGGCTTCGCCACCGACGATGTGCACCGCCGAGGCGTCGAGCCAGTCGATCGCCTCCAGAGCGTCGTCGCCCAGCCCGTCGGGCCGGCACAGCAGCACCGGGATGACCTGTGCGTACGCGGCCGGGCCGACCGACAGCGCGTCGGCGTGGTTCGAACCGCTGA
>VAUM01000294.1 GCA_005774595.1 Actinomycetota bacterium | reverse complement strand
GTTCGAACGAATGCCGAGTCATCCACCACCACGACACGGATGGGCGGCCCTGCGGCCGTGCCGGCGCCTGCCGGGATCACGCCGCCGGGACGCCCGGCCCGGCGCCGCGCAGTGCCAGGTGCAGCAGCATCGGCCTGTCGTCGATGAGGTACGGCCGCGCGGACGGCTGCGCCGCCATGACCCGCCACTCGTCGTGGGTCATCGTGGTGACCACGGGCGGCATGAGGTCGACGGGGCGGTCCGGATCCAGCCGAGTGGCGATCTGGCCGCAGGTGACGTTCGCGAACTCGGCGAGCGCGTCGCCCGCCCGCTCGCGGCCTGCATCGGCCGCGGTCGGTTCCCCGAGCATACTCTCGGCGAGCTCCGAGCACAGGATCTCGGGAGCGGCGAGGGACAGGCGCCCTGTCGCGGCGCCGGAGAAGTCCACGTGCGCGAGCATGAGACGCCCTTCCGGCTCGGCGAGGCCCGACGCGCCCGCCACCTCGGGCACGGCGAACGCCAGCCGCTCGGCCACCAGGCCGACGGCGTCGTCGACGTCCGTGAACTGCGGCGGCTCGGGCATGCGGGCCATCAGGCCGGCCACGACGTCGCGGATCTGCTCGGGAGTGAACGGCTTGCGGATCCATGCCGACACGCCGTCGTCCATCAGCGCAGCCACGCGCTCGGAGGAGCCTTCGGTCGACACCACCACGACGGGCACTCCGGCCGTCTGCGGATCGGACCTCATGCGGGCGAGCATCTCGAGCCCGTCCATCACCGGCATGTTGATGTCGCCGAGCACGAGGTCGATCCAGTTCTCTGCGAGAGAGTGCAGCGCCTGCTTGCCGTTCGCGGCGTGATGTATGGCGTCGACCTCGAGGTCGGCGAGCCGGACGGTCCGCTCGATCATCCGCCGGATGATGTCCGAATCGTCCACGATCAGCAGGTTGATGCCCATGGGACTCCTCCTCGGTGGTGTCTCACAGTTCGCGGGTCTCGCTTCGTGCCTTGACGAAGGCCCTGCCGGACCCGACCTCCAGCGACAGGGTCCTCGAGTCGGGGCCTCCGACGTCCTCGGAAGCGATGAGGATCCCGTTCTTCCACAGCACGCGCCGCAGGACCGTGTGGTTGCGCTCGCCGATCCGGAACGGGTCGTCGGCGGAGAACGACGACCCCGCGCCGGCGACGCGCACCACGAGGGTCGAACGCGACGCGCCGAGTGCGAACAGCTCGCTCAGCACGGCGGCCACACCGGTGTCGACGTAGGTCCCGGGCGCGCGGAGGGCGCGATCGGGGTCCGCCTTGGAGACCGGCATCTGCGCGTGCAGCAGCGCCGCCGCCCCGGTCCGGGCGTCATACACGGCGAGCCCGAGGCAACTCCCGAGCGAGTACGTCACGAGGACGTCGTCGGGGTCCGCGGAGACCGCGTACTCGCCTATGCCGACCACGACGTCCACGGACCCTACGACCGCCGGTAGACGGAAGGCCGGAAGTGCCGGAACGCGTGGTGGGCGCGCGTGAGGCTCTCAGCATGGCCGAGCACGAGGAGACCGCCGGGGCGCAGCAGGCGCTCCGCCTCGGCGAGGATGCCGGAGCGCACCTCCGCATCGAAGTAGATCATCACGTTGCGGCAGAACACCGCGTCGAGCGGGCCGCGGAGCGGGTACGGCGGCGCGGCGAGGTTGACGCGGCGGAACAGGACGGTCTCGCGGATGCGTGCCTTCGGCCGCCAGACGACCCCCGCGCCCGTGGAAGTCCGGTCGAACCAACGCCGTCGGACGTCCGGGTCGATGACGTCGGTCCGCTCCGAGGTGTACGCGGCGTCCGCCGCTGCCGCCAGCACGCGCGTGGAGATGTCGGTCGCGAGGATGCGCACATCCGCGTCGTGGGGCAGGCGTTCCGCCAGCGCGATCGCCAGCGAGTACGGCTCCTCACCCGTGGAGCAGGCCGCCGACCAGAACCGGAACCGGCGCTGCCCGGCCGCGTACCACGCAGCTGCCTGGTCGGCCACGACCTCGAAGTGCCGCGACTCGCGGAAGAAGCTGGTCACGTTGGTGGACACCGTATCGATGAGGTTGACGACCTCGGTAGGGTCTCCGTCGACCCGGTCCAGGTAGGCGTCGTAGTCCCTGACGCCGAGGGCGCGCATCCGCCTGCCGACGCGCGCGCACAGCAGCGCCTCCTTGCGCGGCGTGAGCACGATCCCGCTCGAGGCGTAGACGATGTCACGGAGCGCCTCGAAGGTGGCGGGCCGCATGGGCGCGAGCTGGGCTGGGATCGACGCGTCCATGGCGCGCGCCTACGCCCGGCCTGCGAGGTCGGTGCCGCGAAGCGGTTAGACCGCGCGCAGAAGCGAACGGGCGTGCGTCGCGGCGCGGACGCCGTGCCCGCCGCTGCGGCCCGCGGCCCGCGCACCCATCATCAGGTCGACCATCGAGACCAGTTCGCCCGCCTGAGAGGAGAGCTCC
>VAUM01000293.1 GCA_005774595.1 Actinomycetota bacterium | reverse complement strand
TATAAGGGGCAGGTGCGGCAGCTGCTCGCGGTGCTGCAGCGCCTCGTGGACGCGGGCAACACCGTGCTCGTCATCGAGCACAACCTCGACGTGGTGAAGTCCGCCGACCGTGTCATCGACCTCGGGCCCGAGGGCGGCGATCGCGGCGGGGAAGTGGTGGCCGTCGGCACGCCCGAGGAGGTCGCGCGCGTGAAGGGCTCGCACACGGGGCGGTTCCTCGCGCCGGTGCTCGCGGGACGCGGCGCGTCCGTGGCGCCCGAGCGCGGAGGCGCGGCGCCGAAGAAGCGCGGGGCGGGCCGGAAGGGGAGCGCGAAGTGAGCGCGCGCGGGGGCGTGCGCCGCACGCGGCGCGTGTGGGCGTTCGCGGTCGCCGCGGTGCTCGTGCTCGCGGGCGTGCTCGGCGTGCTCGCGACGCGCGGGCACGAAGCGTCGGCATCGGCTCCCGAGCCGACGGGGTACGACCACTTTTGGAAGCTCCAGGGGATCGCGAGCGGGGAGATCGGACGGAACGTGCGCGTCGTCGAGACCTCCGACCTGCGTCTCTGGAGTTCGGCGGGCGACTACTCCGGAACGCTCGCGTACGCCGACCGCGTCGGCGCCGAGTCGGGGGACACCTTCTCGCAGGGCTCCCGGATCGACCTCGTGCTCAAGGGGGTGCGGACCGCGGGGCGCCACCTCGTCGCGGGCAGCTTCGTGGGTACCGCGACGCTGACCCTGAGCGGTGCGACGTCGCCCGAGGCCGGCGCGCTACCGCCTGCGAGCGGGGTGACGGCGCGGGGCGTCGTGACGTATCGGGTCATCGGCCGCTGGGTCGCGGAGATCGACGGCGACGTCGTCTCGGGCGAGTTGCTCTACGACAGCGCGGAGCCGGTATCGGTGCGTCCGGGCGACGCCCTCACCCACGACGCTTCATGGTTCAACCGCCTGTCCGACGAGTTCCCCGACAACCTCGGCGCGCCCCAGACCTTCGCGGTGCGCCTGCTCGACGCGGCGCCGGCGTCCGCGCGCGACTGAGACCGCCGCCCATGCCTGCCCGCGCTCCCAAGGTCGCCCCCGAGCTCTCCCGCCAGGCCGCCGGCGCGCCCGACGCCCCCGGCGTCTACCTGTGGAAGGCCGCAGACGGCACCGTGCTCTACGTCGGCAAGGCGAAGTCGCTGCGCAAGCGCGTGCGCCAGTACACGGCGCTGGCCGACGAGCGCGCGTCGGTGCCGCTGCTCATGGCTGAGGCCGCGCAGCTCGACTGGCTCGTCACCGATTCCGAGGTCGAGTCGCTCATCCTCGAGGCCAACCTCATCAAGGAGCACCGGCCGCGCTACAACGTCGACTACCGCGACGACAAGACGTACCCGTTCATCGCCGTCACGCTCGCCGACCCGTTCCCGGCGATCAAGTACACGCGCGAGAAGCACCGCGGCGGCGTGCGCTACTTCGGCCCGTACACCGACGCCAAAGCCGCGCGCGAGACCATCGACACGGTGCGTCGCATCCACCCGATCTGCCGCGCGACCTGCGCGGAGTGGAAGCGCGTCAACGCTCGTAGCGGCGCGCCGGTGGGGCGGCCGTGCTTCGACCGCCACGTCGGCAAAGGCCCGGGCCCGTGCGTGGGCGCGATCACGCGCGAGGAGTACGCGGAGACCGTCGCCAAGGTGCTCGCGTTCCTCGAGGGGCGGCAGCAGCGCGCGCTCGACGACATCGAGCGCGAGATGTACGCGTCCTCGGCCGAGCTCGACTACGAGCGCGCCGCGCGCCTGCGCACGTCGCTCGACGCGGTGCGCAAGGTGCTCGAGCGCCAGCGCATCGTCTCGGAGTCGCCGATCGACGCCGACGTCGTGGGCGTCTGGCGCGAGGAGACCGTCGCGGGCGTGCAGGTGCTCGTCGTGCGAGGCGGGCGCGTGGTCCTCGGCAACGAGATCGTGCTCGACAAGGGGCTCGACGTGCCGCTGGAGGAACTCGTCGAGGGCTTCCTCGTGCGCTACTACTCCGAGGCCAGCCACGTCCCGCGTGAGGTGCTGCTGCCTGCGCTGCCGTGCGATCCGGAGCCGGTGGAGGAGTGGCTCGCGGGGCTGCGCGGCGCCAAGGTCGCACTGCGCGTGCCCGAGCGCGGCGAGAAGCGCCGCCTGCTCGAGATGGCCGAGACCAACGCGCGTCACACGCTCGCGCGGTTCATCCACCGCACGCGCTACGACGAGCAGCGCACGAACGAGGCGCTCGCCCAGCTCGAGAGCGCGCTGGCGCTGCCCGCGCCGCCGCTGCGCATCGAGTGCTTCGACATCTCCACGCTGCACGGCCGCCACTCCGTCGGCTCGATGGTCGTGTTCACGGGCGGGCGCGCCGACCCGGCCGCGTACCGCCGGTTCCGGGTGCAGCTCGCCACCCCCCAGGCCGACGCCGCCGCGCGGCGGCCGGGGGCG
>VAUM01000292.1 GCA_005774595.1 Actinomycetota bacterium | reverse complement strand
GCCTTCGTACTCGCCGCTCACTTCGTCCTCGACGGGTTGCTCGCGTACTTCGACAGAGGGCGGGGGAGAGCACTCGCGCGAGCAGTCGGTGCCAACGCTGTATGCTGGCTCGCGACCGCCGCCGCCACAGCCGCGTTCGTAGCTTGGCTGGACTCCAGCTTCGGCTTCGACGCGGCTAGCGGCATCGCGGGAACCCTCCTGTCGCTTGTCTTCGTGCTCGTCTGGCTGATGCTGGCCGTGACGGCGGGTTCGCTGATGCCCCGAGCACAGGCGATGGCATTCGTTGCGGTCGTCGGCAGCGGTGCGCTCGCACTCGCGGCACCGCTGAGCATCATGCCGGATGAGTCGATGGGCTGGGTGGCCGCAGGACTCGCCTACCTGCTGTGGATCGCGACCGTCGCTCCACTCGTCGCGTTCACTCGATCCTTGCGCATGGTTCCGCGTGAGCACATGCGCCACGCGACTCGGCGGGCGCTCGCTGCATCCGTCGTGCCCGCTGCCAGCCTGCTCGTGTGTACGGTCGTCGTCTTCGGCATCTCGTGGCTCCTGACCTTGGCCGTGCGAGGCGATAGGCCCGAACTGGGAGTGAGCTACGGAGCGCTCTATGCCATGGCCAACGACTACGCGCGCAACGTTACGGCAGAGGATGTGCGCAGCCGCGATGCCACCGCCGTCAACGAACTGACGCGCCTCGCGGCGCTGTCCAGCTGCTCACTCACCATCATTGACCGTCGGACCCAGACCATTGAACTCGCAGCACGTCGCGTGATGCGCGACGCCGCGGGTCGGATCACCGACAAGTACTCTGAGTCTGCAGCAGACTCACCCCCCGGCCCGGTCACCACGGCGTTCGAAGCCACAGTGCCGCAATCAGAGGAGGCCGCTCTGCTGACAGAGTCGTCCCGAGACGACTGGCTGGTGCCAATCATCACCGAGAACATGACTCTCGCCACGAGCGACACGCCTCGGGCGGCTCCTGAATTGATCGCGGATGCAGGCTACCCGCAGGGCATCCGAGAGCACGACCCGGACGGCGCGCACTTCCTGCTCGTCGCGTCGCCGCTGCACCCGTGGTGGAAGGAGCCGTATGCGGCTCAATCCCCTGCACAGGACGCCCTCAGCATCACCGCCCTCGCCATCCCGTGGCTGGTGCTGGGATTGATGGCGCCCTTCTGCATCGGACTGTGGCTGCGGGAGCGGAAGCGCGCAGCGCCAGAGGCCACGAACGAGGTCCCGGACTGCGAACAGGCGTTTCCAGCGGGCGGCGCAGAGCGGTAGGCTAGAAATCGGCGACGGCACAGAGCGCCGCCGCTGAAACGCAGAAACGTTCGGCAGAGTGACAGCCTGCTCGTGCCAATCCGCGGCAGGGGGGATAGCGTGGGCGAACCCGACGAACCGCTCGACTCCGCCGCCGGAGACGAGCCGAGCGCGCAGGTACGCCTTGAGCTACTCATTCCCGCAGTTGCGCTCATCCTCGTGACCCTGTGGATTGCGCGCGACTTGCCCCTCTCCGCCGCAATCCTCCTCATGACCTTCAATCTTCTGCTTGCCGTCCCGCTCATCATCGCGGCGGTCTTCTTCAAGCGCAGCGCGCCGTCGGCACCCGCTCCGGCGGGAATAGCCATCTCCGCGCCACATAGGCCTAGGCTCATTCCGTCTAGGCTGGCGCTTGCAGGGAGCACCGCCATCGTCATGGTCATCGCCTCGCCGTGGGGAATCGTGGAGGTTCTTCAAGTCGCCAATCCCGACCTCGCTGGGGCCATCTCGGCAGCGATGACCATCGTCGGATTGCTCATCACGTGCGTCGCATTCGCGCTCCCGGAACGCATCGCGTCGCCCGGATCGAAGCGGGAGCGCTACCAGTCACTGGAGGCCCTGGTGTTCTACGCCCTGCACGCTCTGATCATCGGGGTGCTTGTCGTCGGAACGGTCTACGAGAAGCCGCGGCCGCTCGCTACCTACCTGCTGGCCTTCGGAGCACTCGTTGCACTCTGGGCCATGGAACTGACGAGGTCGCCTATCTCACCTGCCGAACAGGCGTTTCCAGCGGGCGGCGCTCCGCAGTAGGCTAGAAGATGGCGACGGCGGAGGGCGCCGCCGCTGAAACGCAGAAACGTTCGAACGAGTCGGACGGCGGGTGAGCATGTCGAGGTCGTCCAGAGAGCACCGCTCGGACGAGTTCGGGCAGCCACCGCTCGGCGCCATCAGAGGCATGGATGCACCTGAGATCGGCTCCCCGGCCAACATCACAATCGATGGGGTCGTGGAGCGTGAGTCCGGCAGGACGCCGCCTCCGCCACCCTTCTCACTGCGAACGGCGGCAATCGCACTCGCGGTCATGTTCGTACTCGGGCTCGCCGTGCTCGCCGTCTCCACCTGCATGACCGCCCGGAATCTAGCACGGGAAGACGTCCGGTCGGGATACACCGTGCCCGTGCCCTGACGTGATGTGGGTCTTT
>VAUM01000291.1 GCA_005774595.1 Actinomycetota bacterium | reverse complement strand
CGTAGAAGTCGGCCGGGTCGGCGACCAGGCCGCGCTCCTCGAGCCGGCCGAGGATCTCGTCGCCGAGGCCCTCGATGTCGAGCGCCCCGCGGCTCGTCCAGTGCAGCAGGCGCTCGTGCCGCTGCGCGGGGCACGCCACGTTCGAGCAGCGCGTCACCGCCTCGTCGGGCGGGCGCCATGCGGGCGAACCGCACGCGGGGCACGCCTCGGGCATCCGCCACTGGCGCTCGGAGCCGTCCCGCAGGTTCTCGACGGGCCCGAGCACCTCGGGGATGACGTCGCCCGCCTTGCGGACGATGACGGTGTCGCCGATACGCAGGCCCTTGCGGGCCACCTCGTCGGCGTTGTGCAGCGTCGCCTTGCCCACCGTCGAGCCGGCGATGCGGACCGGCTCGAGCACCGCGTACGGTGTCATCGCGCCCGTCCGCCCGACCGAGACCTCGATGGCGAGCAGGCGCGTGGTCTGTTCCTCGGGCGGGAACTTGAATGCGATCGCCCACCGGGGGGCCTTCGCCGTGAAGCCGAGCTCGTCCTGGAGTGCGAACGAGTCCACTTTGACCACCACGCCGTCGATCTCGTAGTCGAGCTCGTGCCGGCGCTCGAGCGCACGCTGGCAGAACTCGCGCACATCGGCGGCCGAAGCGCAGGTGGCGACGTCGGGGTTCACGCGGAAGCCCGCTCGCTTCAGCCAGTCCAGGGTCTCGGCCTGGCCCCGCAGTCCGAGCGACCGTGGGTCGGCGACCTGGTAGACGAAGGCCGACAGGTCGCGCGACGCCGTCGCGGCCGGGTCCTTCTGGCGCAACGAGCCGGCGGCGGCGTTGCGGGGATTCGCGAACGGCGTCCCACCCGCCTCCTCCTGCTCGGCATTGAGCCGCTCGAACGACGGCTTCGACAGGTACACCTCCCCGCGCACCTCGACCGCGCGCCATGCTCCGGCAGCAGGCTCGTCGAACAGCATCCCGGCGGCGGGCCCGGGGAGCGCCTCGTCGCGCAACGCGAGCGGCACGCTGCGCACCGTGCGGACGTTGGGTGTGACGTCCTCGCCGGTCGTGCCGTCACCGCGCGTCGCCGCGCGCAGGAGCCTGCCGCCCTCGTACGTGAGCGCGATGGACGCGCCGTCGATCTTGTACTCGGCCACGAACGTGCATGCCCGCTCGCCCACGTCCTTGGCGAGCCGCTCGAACCACGCATCCAGCTCGCCCATGTCCATCGCGTTGTCGAGCGAGTACATGCGCTGCGCGTGCCGCACCGGCGCGAACGCCTCCGAGGGCGGGGCACCGACGCGCTGCGTCGGCGACTCGGGCGTCACGAGGTCCGGGAACGCGGCCTCGATCGACTTGAGCTCGGCCATGAGCGCGTCATAGGCCGCGTCCGAGACCTCGGGGGAGTCGAGCGCGTAGTAGAGGTGGCTGTGTCGGTCGATCTCGCGCCGCAGCGCGGTCGCGCGCACTGCGGCGGCGTCACGATCGTTGGGCACGTCGGGCACGGGCGCGGCGCTCCTCGGCGACGGACTCGGCAGGACGGCGGACGGCGCGGACGAGTGGCCCGCGCCGCCGCCTTGAGCCTATGCTACCCCGCCGCGCTCACGGCGGGGGCGGCCGTCAACTAGTAGTGCCCGCCCGTCGGCACTCCCCAGCACCGCACCGCGTCGACCATCACGTTGTACCCGGCCGACTTCGGGTTCTTGCCGCCCGCCACCTCGATGCGCAGGGTGTGCGGGCCGTTGTGCAGGGCGTGCACGTGCCTCGAGACGCTCTGCATCTGGTTCGTGCCCGAGTACAGGTCGACGGTCTCGGTCAGCACGCCGTCGACGTAGATGTTGGCCTTGCCCGAGGACGTGGTCCTCGCGACCACGTATTCGCACGCCACGCCGTTGAAAGTGACCTGGCTGTACGACTTGTACACCGGCGAGTAGCCGAGCGACCCGCCCGAGGCGCTCGCGCGCACGAGCGTCGACCACGAGCCGCCCCACCTGAGCCGGCCGTCGGACTGCTCGAGGTAGTTCGGCGGGTTCACCGTGATCGAGATGACGCCCGTGTCCGTGGCGGCGCCATCGGTCACCTCGAAGTCGAAGGAGTCGTCGCCCTCGTACCCGGGGTCGGGCGTGTAGACGTACGAGCCGTCCGCGTCCATCACGACGTCGCCGTGCGAGGGAGGCGAGGAGACCGAGAAGGCCATGGTGTCGCCGTCGGCGTCCGTCGCCTCGGCCCTGCCGTCGCAGTCCTCGTCCTTCCACGCCAGCAGCGCGCTGTCCGACGCGACCGGAGCGGAGTTCATATCGACGACGTCGATCGTGACCGTCTGCACCGAGACGTTCAGTCCCGGCTCGGGCGGACCGTAGCGCTGATCGAAACACCAGTACGTGAAGGTGTCGACGCCGGTGAACTCCGCGGGCGGAGCGTACTGGAAGGTCCCCATCGATGTGGACGGGATCCACACGCCGCCGGCGGCCGTCGGCGTCGGCTGCAGCAC
>VAUM01000290.1 GCA_005774595.1 Actinomycetota bacterium | reverse complement strand
CCGGCGCGCGCATCGCGGCGAGCTCAGCAAGCACCTCCGGGTACGCGCCGTCGGCCACGAGCCCGGCGACCGTGGCCTCGGCGGCCGCGAGCGCGGTAGCCAGCGCGGTCTCCGGCGGCGTCATCATCGCGTCGTCGGTCTGCGTGCCGAGGTCCGCCTGCGCGAGGTTCTTCGCGCGCGTGAACGCGGTGGCGAGGTCGTCGAAGGTCTCCGGGTCGCTGTCGCGGGCCGTCTGGAGCGCGTGGCAGCGGCGCAGCGCGTCGGCGGGGTCATCGCCGGCTGTCGCGAGCACGGCGTCGACCGTGTCGTACGCGAAGCCGCGGTCCTTGAGCAGACCCTCGAGCCGGCCGATGAAGAACGCCTTGACCTCGGCGCCGGTCTCCTCGGCATCGAGCCCGGGCAGGTCGCGAGCGCAGCCGGCGATCGCGGCGGCGATGGCGGCGTCGAGCGTGACCGCGAGGCCACCCTCGGTCACCATGGCGAGGATGCCGAGCGCGGCGCGGCGCAGCGCGAACGGGTCGCCCGCGCCGGTCGGGCCCTGGCCGATGGCGAAGATGCCGACGATGGTGTCGAGCTTGTCGGCGGCCGACGCGAGCCGGCCCGCCGCAGTGGACGGGACCTGGTCGCCGGCGAATCGCGGGCGGTAGTGCTCGACGATCGCCGTGGCGACGGCCTCGCCCTCGCCCGAGGCCAGCGCGTAGTAGCGGCCCATCACGCCCTGCAGCGCCGGCATCTCGACGACGACGTGGCTCACGAGGTCGGCCTTGGCCAGGTGCGCCGCGCGCACGGCCTCGGCGCGCACGCCGGCGTCGGCGCCGGCGAGGTCCGCGAGCGCGCCCGCGAGTGCCTCCATGCGTGCGACCTTGCGGCCCAGCGTGCCGAGCTTCTCCTGGAAGACGATCGTGTCGAGTCGCGCGACGTTGGCCTCTAGCGGCGACTTGAGGTCCTCGCGGTAGAAGAAGGTCGCGTCGGCGAGCCGCGCGCGGATCACGCGCTCGTGGCCCGCGACGATCTCCGCGCTGCGCTCGGGATCGCCGTTGTGCGCCACGATGAACGCGTTCGTGAGCGCGCCGTCGGCCGTCTCGACCGGGAAGTAGCGCTGGTGCGACTCCATCGCCGTCTCGAGCACCTCGCGCGGGACCTCGAGGAAGTCGGTGTCGAAGTGCCCCGTGACCACCGTGGGCCACTCGACGAGGTTCACGACCTCGGCGAACGTCTTCTCCGGCACGACAGCTCGCCCGCCGGCGGCCACAGCCGCGGCGTCGACGCCCTCGCGCACGAGGCGCGCGCGCTCGGCCTGGTCGTAGACGAACAGTCCGATGCGCGCCACCGACGAGTACTGCTCGGCCGAGGCGATCTCGATCGGCCCGCCGGTCAGGAAGCGGTGGCCGTACGTGGCGCGGCCCGCGGTGAGGCCCGCGAACTCCACCGGCACGACGTCGTCGCCGAGCACGGCGGCGAGCCAGCGCACCGGGCGCACGAAGCGGGTCTCGCCCGAGCCCCAGCGCATGGACTTCGGCCAGTCGATGCCCTCGCACACCCCTGCGAGCAGGCCGGGCAGGACCTCGGCGGCGGCCCGTCCGGGCTGCTCGACGGTGGCGTAGACGTACGCGCCGTCGTCGCCCTCGACGAGCTCGAGCGCGGCCACGTCGATGCCGCGGCTGCGCGCGAAGCCCTCGGCGGCCTTGGTGGGCTTGCCGTCGGCGTCGAACGCGGCCTTGGCGGCCGGGCCCTTCACGCGCTCGGAGAGGTCCTCGGAGCGCTCGGCGAGGCGGGTGACGTAGAGCGTCAGGCGGCGGGGCGCGCCGTGGGTCTCAAGATGCTCGTAGCCGAGGCGCGCGGCCTTCAGCGCGGCGGACGCGTCGGTCTTGAGCTGCTCGATCGCGGCGTACAGCGGCGCGGATGGGATCTCCTCGACACCGATCTCGAAGACGAGGTCGCGGCTCACGAGGCATCACCGCCCCCGGTCAGCGGTGCGGGCTGCTCAGCGGCCTCGCCCACGGGCGCATCGCCCATCGGCGCGCCCTCCCCCGCCTGCGCGGCCACGTCGGCGACGTACGCCTCGCAGCACGCCTTCGCGAGCGCGCGCACGCGCCCGATGAAGTTCACGCGCTCGGCCACGGCGATCGCGCCGCGCGCGTCGAGCAGGTTGAACGCGTGGCTGCACTTGAGCACGAAGTCGTAGGCCGGCAGGCACAGGCCCGCCTCGAGCGTGCGGCGGCACTCGGCCTCGTAGGTGTCGAAGAGGCGGTAGAGCATGTCCGTGTCGGCGACCTCGAAGTTGTAGGCCGAGTACAGCTGCTCGTTGCGAAGGAAGACGTCGGCGTAGGTGAAGACGAGGCCGTCGTCACCACGCGCCCACACGATGTCGTAGACCGAGTCCACGCCCTGGATGTACATGGCGAGCCGCTCGAGGCCGTAGGTGATCTCGGCGGGCACGGGACGGCAGGCGAATCCGCCGACCTGCTGGAAGTAGGTGAACTGCGGGCACTCCATGCCG
>VAUM01000289.1 GCA_005774595.1 Actinomycetota bacterium | reverse complement strand
CGTGCTGGGAAAGGCCGCCAAGGTCACGGTCATCAACCGGGACGAGGGCCGCGCGGTCGAGCTCGTCGAGCGCATCCGCAGCCACGCTCGCGTGACCGAACTCGAGGCGCTCGCCGCCGACGCGTCCGCGTGCACCGGGGCGGTGAGCGCCGCCGACCTGGTCGTCAACGCCACGCCGGTCGGGATGGCGGACTCGCAGACGCCGTTCTCGGTCGAGTGGATCCGCTCCGGCCAGATCGTCTGCGACATGGTGTACCGCTCGACCCCGACCGCGCTCGTCACAGCGGCCGAGGCCGCGGGCGCACACGCCGTCGGCGGCCTCGGCATGTTGGTCGCACAAGGCGCGACCGCCATCGACATCTGGGGCGAGGGCATGCAGAACCGCGCCCCTCGTGACGTCATGCGTGCCGCTGCGGAAGCCGCGATGGCCGCGAACGCCGAGGCGGGTGGTCAGCCGTGACGGCTGCTTCCGGCAAGCGGCTCGGCCGCATCCTCGTACAGTCCGGCGTCATCACCACCGAGCAGCTCGACGAGGCGCTCGCGCAGTCCGGCGACCGCTCCCTGCCGTCCGTGCTCGGCGAACTCGGCTACGCGACGGACGAGGCGATCGCCAAGGCGGTCGCCGACCAGATGGGGCTGACCTACATCGACCTCGGGAACTACGAACTCGATCCGAACGCCGCCACCATGGTCGGCGCGGACGTCTGCAGGCGCTACCACGTGCTGCCGCTCAAGATCCAGGATGACGAGCTGGTCGTGGCGATGGCCGACCCCGCCAACATCTTCGCCATCGACGACCTGCGCATCGTCTCGGGCTACGACATCCGCCCGGTCGTCTCGTCGGAGTCGGAGCTCGCGCAGGCTATCGAGCGCTTCGCGGCCGCCAGCACCGACGTCTCCGGGATGATGGACGACCTCGAGGAGTCCATGGGCGGCGTCTCGGTCGAGGAGGGCGAGGAGGAGGCGTCCGACGAGTCGGCCCCCGTCGCCAAGCTCATGAACATGATCATCACCGAGGCGATCCGGCAGGGCGCCGGCGACATCTACATCGAGCCGCTCGAGACCGAGATGCGCGTGCGGTTCAGGATCGACGGCGTGTGCCAGGAGATCCTGAAGAGCCCGAAGAAGCTGCACCGCCAGCTCGTCAGCCGGCTCAAGATCAACTCGGGCATGGACATCGCCGAGCGGCGCGTCCCCCAGGACGGCCGGTTCGGCGTGACGCTCGATGGCAAGGCGGTCGACTTCCGCGTCGCGGTCCTGCCGTGCGTCAACGGCGAGCTGTCCGTCATCCGTCTGCTGCGGCGGGACTCGATCATGATGTCGCTGGAGGACCTCGGCTTCCTCGAGCAGCCGCTCGCCCGCCTGATGGAGGCGCTGTCGCTGCCGTACGGGGCGCTACTGGTCACCGGCCCGACCGGTTCCGGCAAGTCGACCACGCTGTATGCGGCGATCAACAAGACGAACGACATCCGGACCAACCTGATCACGGTCGAGGACCCGGTCGAGTACCGGCTCGCGGGCCTGTCGCAGGTCCAGGTCAACGAGAAGGCGGGCCTGACCTTCGCCGCGGCGCTCCGTTCGATCCTGCGGCAGGACCCCGACACGGTCATGATCGGTGAGATCCGCGACAAGGAGACCGGCACGATCGCCATCGAGGCGGCGCTGACGGGCCACCTCGTGCTGTCCACGCTGCACACCAACGACGCGCCGTCGGCGCTGACCCGCCTGACCGAGATGGGCATCGAGCCGTTCCTGACGGCGTCCGCGGTGACCTGTGTGCTCGCGCAACGCCTCGCGCGTCGGCTCTGCACCGAGTGCAAGGAGCAGTACACGCCGTCGGAGGACGCTCTCACGCGCGTCGGCTTCCCGTTCGAGCCCGGGAATCCGCCCAAGCTGTTCCGGGCGGTCGGCTGCAAGAAGTGCAACAACATCGGCTACCGGGGCCGCATGGGCGTGCACGAGGTCATGTCGATGAGCGAGAACATCGAGCGGCTCGCGGTCGAGAACGTCTCCACCGACGAGGTCAAGGCGCAGGCTATCTACGAGGGCATGAAGACGTTGCGCGAGGACGGCTTCGCCAAGGTCGCCGCGGGGCTCACCTCCATCGAGGAGATCATGCGCGTAGTGGTCTGACGCACCGCCGAGCGGCGTTCCCGCCGCTCACACGCCTGTTGTACGCCCTCAGCCTTCGTGAGATGCTAAGATGGCTAGCCTGCCCCGGGCATGAGTGTCGCTTCACGATGCCCGCGGTCAGGCCGTTCCCTTGGCGTCACGGAGGTGTCTGAAGACATGGCAGACAGCGGCATCGGCGACTACTTCATCAGCGACGTCGACGACGACGTCGCCGAGGACGACGGCGAGGCCATCGCGGCCCCGGTCGTGGTGAGGCCGGCCCCTGCGGTCGCGCCCGTCGCCGCGCCTGAGCCCGCGCCCACGCCCGCTCCCGTCGCGCCCATCCGCGCCACGGCTCCCGTGGCGCGGATGGGCGCGACGGGAGCGGGCG
>VAUM01000288.1 GCA_005774595.1 Actinomycetota bacterium | reverse complement strand
GCGCTGCACCCTGGCCACCTTCGCCTTCACGGACATCGCGGGCGTCAGATCCACGCGGCCGCGGGTCGAGTCGGCCGGGTGGAGGCCGTAGACGGCGATGCCGCACCGGACCATGTCGAAGCGGCTCTCGGGACGCAGCACCGCCGCCGCGCTGTTCGCCGCGTGCACGACGCCGGTCCGGATGCCGCGCTCGCGCATCGTCTCGAGCGCCTCGCCGAAGCGCTCGAGCTGGGCGTCGAAGTCCCAGTCACCAGGCACCTCCGCCGTCGCGAAGTGCGTGAACACGCCCTCCATGCGCAGACCGGGCAGGGCGGCGAGCGTCTCGGCGAACTCCGCGGCCTCCTCGGCGCGGACGCCGATGCGGTTCATGCCCGTGTCGACCTTCAGGTGGAAGTCGACGGTCTCGCCCGCCCGCTCGGCTGCCCGGGAGAGCGCGATCGCAGCCTCCTTGGTGAAGACGGTCGGCACGAGGCGGTGTGCGACCACCAGCGGGGCGCCCGACGCCGGTGGTTCCACGAGCATGTGGACCGGTGCGGTGACCCCCGCCTCGCGGAGGTGAACGCCCTCCTCGATGGTGGCGATCCCGAGCCGGTCGGCCCCGCCGGCGAGCGCGGCGCGCGCGCACTCCACGTCGCCGTGTCCGTAGGCGTCGGCCTTGACGACTGCCATGAACGCCACGCCCGAACCGACGCACGCGCGCAGCGCGCGCACGTTGGCGGTGACCGCTCCTGTGTCGACCTCGGCCCACGCGGGCCGCAGGTAGGGCATGGCTACTCCTCGGACGCCAGCGCTCGGACGAGGTCGGACTTGGACACGATCCCGACGAGGCGGCCGGAGTCGAGCACGGGGATCCTGCCGACCTCGCGGTCGACCATCATGGTCGCGACGTCCTCCATGGACGCGCCGGCATCGACGGTGACCGGGTCGGACGTCATCACGTCCGCCACGGTGGCGCCGACGGCCTTGCGCAGCTCCGCCTCGAACTCGCTGACCGACGACGGGAGCAGCAGCAAGCCGTCGAGCAGGTGGAACGACGTCGGGAACTCGACCTTGACGTCCTGCATGATGAGGTCGTCCTCGGTCACCAGGCCCACGATCCGGTCGCCCTCCATGACCGGCAGCGCGCCCACGCGGTGCTCGGCCATGAGGCGCGCGGCCTCCTTGACCGCCAGGCCGGGGCCGACCGTGACCGGGTCCGGCGTCATCACGTCGCGTGCGGTGAGCTGGGTCATCGCGATCTCCGTCTTCTCGCGCCGGCCTCAGCCGGCGATGCCGCGCACGGCCTGGGGCAGGTGGTCCGCTATGTCCTCCGCCATCACGCAGGTCTCGGTCAGCGCATCGGCCGCCGCGTCACCCGCCGCCCCGTGCAGGTGCGCCGCGAGCGCGCCGGCCGCCAGTGGGGCGACCCCTTGGGCGAGCAGCGTCCCGGTCATTCCCGCGAGCACGTCGCCGGCGCCCGCCGTCGCCATCCCGGGGTTGCCGGTGAGCGTGACCACCCTGCGCCCCGAGCCCGCGACGACCGTCCGAGCGCCCTTCAGCACACAACAGCGGTGCTCGCCGGTCAGCCTCATGGCCGAGGATACCCTATCGGACTGCACCGACACGGCGTCGGTGGACAGCAGCCGCGCGAGCTCGCCGGGGTGCGGCGTGAGCACGGTCGGGTACTGGCGCGCATCGAGCAGTTCGACCGCATCCACGAGCGCGTTCAGGCCATCCGCGTCGAGCACCAGCGGCAGCGCCAGGTCGCGCACGAGCTTGCGGACCAGCAGCACGGTGCCGGACGCGACCGTCAGGCCCGGCCCCACCACGACCGCGTCGTGGTCCCTGGCCAGGTCGTCCACGGCGTCGAGCGTCTTGCTGGCGAGCGTCCCGCCGGGGTTCTCGGGCAGGCCGACGACCACCGCCGAGGTGAGCTTGACCTGCATCGTGGGCGCGATCGACTCGGGCACCGCGAGTGTCACGTACCCCGCGCCCATGCGCTGCGCGCCGGCGACGGCGAGCGCCGCGGCGCCGGTGTACGCGCGGGAGCCCGCCACCACGAGCACGCGGCCGCGATCGTTCTTGTGCGCGTCCCGCGGCGCGACGGGCAGCACGCGCCGGTAGTCGGCGGCGTCCCACACCTCCAGAACGTCCGTGGCGGGCAGGCAGTCCGCCGGCACGCCGACGTCGGCGACGCTCACGTGCCCGGTGCGCTCGGCGCCGGGATACAGGAGCAGCCCGGGCTTGAGCGCCGTGAACGTCACGGTGAGGTTCGCGCGGACGGCGCGGCCTGGGACGCGACCGGTGTCCGAGTCCACTCCCGAGGGGACGTCCGCCGACACGACGAACGCGCCGCACGCATCGATCGCCCGGATCGCCGCGGCGAAGGGCTCCGCCGGCGCCTTCGTCAGGCCGACGCCGAAGACGGCGTCCACGACGACCGCCGGCTCGCCGATCGCATCGGCGAACTCGTCGGGCCCCGACGGCGCACGCCACGGCACGCCCGACTCCGCCGCGCGCTTCGCGGC
>VAUM01000287.1 GCA_005774595.1 Actinomycetota bacterium | reverse complement strand
ACCACAGGCAGCCCCATCGCCAGCATCGGCACCACCTGGACTCCGACGATCGCGATGATGAGCACCTCATGGAACGCCCATTTCGGGCTCGGCCTGACGACGTACTCGTCCCCCATCGCGTTCCCCTCGCTCGAGCGCCCCGCCAGAGGATAGCGCAACGCGCCCGGGACGGGTGCGCAGCACACGGGCGCGGCACTTGGGTGCTGCGGCGCAACAGCCCGCCCTCACTGACGGCGAACGCTGTCCATCGCCGGATGCCAGACACCTTCGGCGCCAAGGACTTCGCGCAGTCGTCGTATGCGGACGAGCTCGGGGTCGTCGTCGAAGCTGAACACCGGCCAAGCGAAGAACAGCGCCCCGAAGATGTCCTCGCGCATGCGGTCGATCGCGACCCCGCCCAGCCGATTGTCCGCCGGCAGGACCTTCTCGAGCGCTCCCATCATCCCGCGGGCGTCCTTCGCGAGCAGCATGCCCTCGGAGTCCGCACACTCGGCGCTCACGGCCTGGCTGCGTGCGTAGCCTCTCAAGACCAGGACCGCGGTGATGGCGAGGCACAACCGCACGCCTCCGTAGAACGCCCAAGCTGGCGAGACGGTCACCTTGAACGCTCGGCGGACGACGTCGTCCTCCTCGGCGATCGCGTTCTCCTCGAGTAGACGATCACCGACCTTGCCGGCGGTCGAGGCCTCGTCGAACAACTCCGCGAGGAGCGTCGCAGTGACCGCAGAGCCGTCCCGGATGCGCGCGACGAGGTGCGCGAACACGCAGCGCAGCTCGTCGAGGGTGAGCAAGTCGAGCAGCCCGCTCGTCACCCCGATCCAGGCGGTACCGGTGCGGTGTGCGATCACGAAGGCGTTCGAGCACTCGTCCTTGACGTACGCCAGTCGCGGGACAGAGATGCCGGCCGCGATCGCCACATCGTGGAGGGCTGACTTCGCCCTGCGGCACTTGCCTGTCGGAACCGGCATGGCCCTGATGCGCTCGAGCAGCCGCGACTCGGGGCGGCGGAGCGTTCGTCGGCACCACAGCGCGAAGCCGGGAGCCGAAGCCGCCCACGTGACCGAGAAGATGAGAGGCAGGGATCTCGTCAGCCATCCGAGCGCACGAAGGAGCGGGTAGTCCGGATGATAGCCGGACGATCCCCGCACGAGGATGTACGCCGCTGTGCCGTACACGCCAAGAACGACTGCCAGCGCCACCAGCGCACTCGACACCACCACATACGTGACGAGGAAGGACCGGAGCCGCGTCCGGTTGCGTTCGACGCGTTCGGTGAGAGTCTCGACCCGGAAGCCCACGTGCTCCCCCTTCGATCTCGCTTCGGCTACCCCTCGTCGAGCGCGAAGTCGCGCGGGCGCGCGAAGGTGATCGCGCTCGTGGACACGCGGTCGACGCCGGTGCGCGCGAGCGCCCGCAGCCGCTCGAAGCGGATGCCACCGGACGCCTCGATCACCACGCCGTCGCGGGCCGCCTCGCGCACGGCCGCGGCCGCCTCGGTGAGCGCAGCATCGTCCATGTTGTCGAGCAGCAGGAGGTCGGCGCCGGCACGAGCGGCCTGAACGGCGACCCCGAGCGAGTCCGCCTCGACCTGCACGAGCAGTCCCGGACGGGCGGCGCGGGCGGCGCGCACCGCGGCCGCGGCGCCACCGGCCGCCCGGAGATGGTTGTCCTTGACGAGCACCATGTCCCACAGCCCGGTGCGGTGGTTCTGAGCGCCCCCGACGCGCACGGCGTACTTGGAGAGTCGCCGCAGGCCCGGCAGCGTCTTGCGGGTGTCGACCACCGCGAGCGCGCCCGCTTCCTCCTGCCAGCGCCGCGCCTCGGTCGCGATGCCCGACAGCGTCATCAGCAGGTTGAGCGCGGTGCGCTCGCCCGCGAGTACCGCTCGGGCGTCGCCGCTCACCTCGGCCACGGCCGTGCCGGCGGCGACACGGGCGCCCTCGGCGACGAGCGGGAACACCTCGACCGGCTCGGCGAGGCCCGCTGCGCGCGACACGAGCGCGTAGGTGCGCTCGACGCCGGGCAGGCCGCACACGACCGCGTCCTCGCGAGCGACGATGCGCCCCGACCAAGCCGTGCCCGCCGGGATGACGGATGCGGAAGTCGCATCGCGCTCGAGCAGCGGGATCTCGGGCGTGACCCCGCCGCGGAACGTCTCGGGCGGCACGCCGAGGTCCTCGCCGAGCGATGCGGCGACGACGTCGTCGAAGTCCGGGGTGTCGAGCAGGTCCGTCACGACGCCATCATACCGAGGGTGCCGACGGGCGCCTCGCGCACGTCCGCGCCGCGGCGCCAGACGAGGTGGGTGAGCCAACGCGCGTCGTCGCGCTCCGGGAAGTCCGTGCGCCCGTGGCACCCGCGCGTCTCGGCACGCAACCACGCCGCGTGCGCCGTGAGCGCCGCGACCGTCACGAGATTGTGCGCCTCGAGGCAGGCGGCGTCGGGTGCGCAGGGACCGAGCGACCCGGCGGCCTCGGCGATGCCCGCCGCGGCCTCGGCCAGCCCCTCGGCCGAGC
>VAUM01000286.1:676-2532 GCA_005774595.1 Actinomycetota bacterium | reverse complement strand
GCCTCGCCCCGCTCGAGCAGCTCGAACAGCCGAGGCGAGGCGAGCGGCCGCAGGTCCGGCGCGCGGCCGCCGGCGAGGCGACGGCGGACGGTGAGCAGGGTGTGGTGGGCGTCGGCGAGCGCGGACTGCACGAGCGCGGCGTTGATGCGGACGTCCTCGACCGCGTCGAGCGCGAGCAGCGTGGCCGCGCGCGGGCGTGCGCGCCCGAGGTCCCAGCGCGCCGCCGCGATCTTCTCGGCCGCTGAGTCAAGACGCGCCCGCTCGGCGCTGTCGATGATGCCTTCGTCCACCAGCGCTTCGAACCCGGCCCGGGGCCGTCCCGTGAGCACCGACGCGGTCCATGCGAGTTCGTCGAGGTCGCGCTGCCCGCCGGCACCGTCCTTGAGGTCGGGTTCGAGCAGGTACGGCGAGCCCGGGCGCGGCCGGGCGGACAGCGCGCGCAGCACCTCGCGCGAGCGCTTCGCCGCGTCGGCGGCACACTCGGCGAGCACCGCGTCCGCCCACCCCGCGTCGCCGCAGACCACGCGGCCGTTGAGCGTCGCCGTGAGCGTGTCGGTGTCCGCCCGCACCGCGGTGAGCTGCTGCTTGCGGGTGCGCACCTGGTGACCGATCGCGAGGCCCGCGTCCCACAGCGGGTAGAGCACGGCCTCCACGAACGGCTTGACCTTCACGGGCGGCTCGTCGCACAGCACGAGCAGGTCGAGGTCGGACGCCGGCAGCAGCCGGCCGGCGCCCCAGCCGCCGAGCGCGACGATCGCGACGCGCTTCGGGGCGCGCGCCGAGGCCGCCTCCGCGAGTGCGGAGACGGCCTCGTCCATGAGCGCGCACAGCTCCTCGGCGGCCTCGGTCCCGGGGTCGGCCGAGGCGATGAGCTCCTCGCGCGCTGCGAGGTACGGCTGCACGGCCCGGCTCGCTAGAGCGCGTCGTTCCCGCGCTCGCCGGTGCGGATGCGCACGGCGCCGGCGCACTCGTACGTGAACACCTTGCCGTCGCCGATCTTGCCGGTGCGGGCGGCGAGCACGATGGCGTTCTCGACCTGAGGCGCCAGCTCGTCGTCCACGACGACCTCGATCTTGACCTTCGGCACGAAGTCCACGGTGTACTCGGCCCCGCGGTAGATCTCGGTGTGGCCCTTCTGGCGTCCGAAGCCCTTGACCTCGTACGCCGTCAGGCCCTGCACGCCGAGCTTGCCGAGCTCTTCCTTCACCTCGTCGAGCTTGTGCGGCTTGATGACCGCCTCGATCTTCTTCATCTCGATGGAGCTCCTTCCGCGCGCCTGCGCGCCTAGAGGACGTACCCGGTCTCGGCGTGTTCGGCGATGTCGAGGCCCGTGGCCTCGGCGTCGCCGTCCACACGCAGGCCGATGGTCAGGTCGATGATCTTGAGCAGCGCGAAGCTGATCGTGAACGAGAATGCAATCGTGACGACCACCGCGATAAGCTGCGGGACGAGCTGCGTCGCGTTGCCGTAGAGCAGGCCGTCGCGCCCGATCGAGTTGACCGCGGTCGACGCGAAGACGCCGGTCAGTATCGCGCCGGTGGTGCCGCCCACCAGGTGGACGCCCACGACGTCGAGCGCGTCGTCGAACCGGAACTTCGCCTTCAGTTGGATGCCGAAGTAGCACGCGATGCCGGCGGCAAGCCCGATCGCCATGCCGGGCAGCGCGTCCACGAAGCCGCTCGCCGGCGTGATGCCGACCAGGCCCGCGACCGCGCCGGACGCGGCGCCGAGCGTCGTGGCCTTGCCGTGGAAGATCTTCTCCATCGCGAGCCAGCCGAGCATGCCCGCGGCCGCCGCGAGGTGCGTGACCATGAACGCCGAGCCGGCCACGCCATCGGCCGCCAGCTCGATGCCGG
>VAUM01000286.1:0-666 GCA_005774595.1 Actinomycetota bacterium | reverse complement strand
CCAGCCGAACCACAGGATGCCGGCGCCGAGGATCGTCATCGGCAGGTTGTGCGGGGCGATCTCCGGCTTGCCGAGGTCCCGCCTCTTGCCGAGGGCGAGTGCGGCCGCCAGCGCCGCCGCGCCGCTCGCGATGTGCACGACCGTGCCGCCGGCGAAGTCGAGCGCGCCGATGCCGGACAGGCCCATCCAGCCGCCGCCCCACACCCAGTGCGCGAGCGGGGAGTACACGAGCAGCACCCACACGCCCGCGAAGATCACGTACGCCGAGAACTTCATCCGCTCGGCGATCGCGCCGGTGATGAGCGCGACGGTGATGATCGCGAACATGCCCTGGTACATCGCGAACACCGACTCGGGCATGAGGTGGCCCTCGACGCCGAACGTCCCGGCCGCCACGCCCTTCAGGCCGATCTTGCTGAAGTCGCCGATGAACTTCCCGAGCGGGCCTTCCGCCGAGCCGAACGCGATGGTGTATCCCACGAGCGCCCAGATCACGGACGTGAGCCCCATCGAGAAGAAGCTCTGCATCGTGGTGGACAGCACGTTCTTGCTCCGGACCATTCCCGCGTAGAACAGGGCCAGCCCCGGCGTCATGAAGAGCACCAGTGCGGCCGAGGTGAGCATCCAAGCGGTGTCGCCGACGTTGATGTCCGCCATGGGTGTCAC
>VAUM01000285.1 GCA_005774595.1 Actinomycetota bacterium | reverse complement strand
CCGCCGGCTCGCAGGGAGTGCGACTCGCCGTCTACGAGGTCGTCGTCACGGCCGGTTCCGAGGGGCGCCGCGTGCTCAAGTCCGAGCGCGTGGTGACGCCCGCGGTCGACCAGGTCGTGCACGTCGGCACGGGCGCGGCGCCGCGCACGGTCCAGGTGGCGTCGCGGGGCGACGACACGCGCGGCACGCCCGCGCCCGCGAATCCCGCCGCGACCCCGCCGACCGGTGGCCGCAAGCTCACGGTCGTCGCCACGGCGTACACCCCGTGGGACGCCGGCTGCGGCGGGATCACCGTGATCCAGCGGCGCATCGCACGCTACGACATCCCCTCGGGGTGGGGTGTGATCGCCGTCGATCCGGACGTCATCCCGTACGGGACGAGCATGTACGTGCCCGGCTACGGCTACGGTGTCGCCGCGGACACGGGCGGGGCGATCGTGGGCAACCGCATCGACGTGTGCTACTGGACCGGCGACGCGCGGGCATCGGCGCTCACGTGGGGGCGGCGAACGGTCACCGTCACCCTTCTCGACTAGGCGACGCGCCGCTGTGACGCATTCACCGCTGGCGTCGCCGTCGGCGACCATCGCCGTGCTCGAGCGCCACGGGCTGCGCACGCGGAAGTCGCTCGGCCAGCACTTCCTCGTCGACGACAACGTGATCGGGCGCATCCTGGGCCTCGCACGTCTGGGTCCGGGGGACGCCGTGCTCGAGGTTGGCCCGGGCATCGGGACGCTCACGGCCGCGCTCGCGGGCGCGGCGGGCAGCGTGGTCGCCGTCGAGCGCGACGCCGGACTGCTGCCCGTACTCGCCGAGACGCTCGCCGGATCCGTCAACGTGCGCGTCGTGCACGCGGACGCGGTGGAGGTCGCCGTTGCGGAGCTGTGCTCCGATGCGGGCCCGCCGACCGCATTCGTGGCGAACCTTCCCTACGGCGTGGCCGCCACCGTGGTCCTGCGCTTCTTCGAGGAGATCGCCTCGCTCGCCTCGGCGACGGTGATGGTCCAAGCGGAGGTCGCGGACCGCATGTCGGCGGCGCCCGGCGGCAAGGACTACGGCGCCTACACGGTCAAGCTGCGGCTGCTCGCCGAGCCCGCGGGGCGCTTCGCGGTGCCGCGGTCGTGCTTCCTGCCGCCGCCGCGCGTCGACTCGGCGGTGCTGCGCCTCGACCGGGCGCGCCGGCCCGAGTCGCCCGACGTCCTGCGCGACGCCGCCACGGCCGCGGACGCGGCCTTCGCCCAGCGGCGCAAGACGCTGCGCAACTCGCTGTCCGCAGCCCTGGCCGCCCCGGTGTCACAGGTCGAGCGTACCCTTGCGAGGGCCGGGATCGACCCGGGGCGCCGCGCGGAGACGGTGGGCGTCGACGAGTACCTCTCGCTGGGGGCCGCACTGCGCGAACATGGCCTTCTACCTTGAGTTCTCCGCCGCAGTGGAGTATGATTCCTGCCCTACCTCGAAGGGGGATGCTGGTGGAGTCTGTCAGGCAGTTGCAGGTAGTCGGTCGCATCCGGACCGATCTGGAGTCGATGATGGGTTCGCGCATCAAGCTCCGCGCGAACATGGGCCGGTCGAAGGTCCTCGAGCGTGAAGGCGTGCTCGAGCAGACCCACCCGGCCCTCTTCGTGCTCAAGGTCGAGGAGAAGCGCGACCGGACCGCTCGTGTCTCCTACAGCTACGTCGACGTGCTGACCGGTGCGGTCGAGTTGACCCACCCGGAGAGCGGTGAGAACGTCTTCCCCTGGCTGAACTAGCTGCGAGGGGCACGGAGCGACTGGATCGACCGATGCGGGGCCGGTGACGGCCCCGCATCCGTTTCCCGGACCGGGAGGGAGTGCGAGTGACCGATACGATCGTGGTCGCGGCCCCCGCGAAGGTGAACCTGTACCTCGCCGTCGGCGCGGCCGGCACCGACGGCTACCACGACGTCACGACGGTACTCGCCGCCCTCGAGTTCGGCGACGAGGTCACGATCGCGCAGGCCGACGCGCTCTCGCTGGTGTGCACGCCCGACGTGGGCGTCGCCGCCGAGGACAACCTCGCGTACCGGGCCGCCGTCGCGTTCGCTGCCACGTGCGGGCGCGAGCCCTCGGTCGCCCTGCGCGTGACGAAGCGCGTCCCGGCCGGCGCCGGCCTCGGCGGGGGCTCGTCGGACGCCGCCGCGGTGCTGCGCGGCCTCGCGTCGTTGTGGGGCGTGGACGGCGACGACACTCGCCTCCGCGAGACGGCGGTGACGCTCGGCGCCGACGTGCCGTTCTTCCTCGACGCACCGTGTGCGCTCATGGGCGGCCGCGGCGACGTCCTGCTGCGCGGGATCGACGCGCCGCAGCTCGACCTGGTCGTCGTGTGGCCGGGGGAGCCCGTGCCCACAGCCGCCGCATACCGCGCGTTCGACGCCGCACCGGCGCCCGTCCAGCCGTCCCCTGACGCGCTGCTCGCAGCCCTCGAGTCGGGTGACCGGACCGGCGTCGCCGCGCACCTGCACAACGCGATGACGTCCGCCTCGGCGGGGCTCGTCCCGGTCATCGCCGACGCG
>VAUM01000284.1 GCA_005774595.1 Actinomycetota bacterium | reverse complement strand
CCTTGGAAGAGCTTGCGGAGGGATATCTTCTGTTTGGCGGTGATGACGTCGGTTTCGCTGCGGAAGTCGGTGACGGAGATCTTCGCCTGATCAAGCTGCTTCGGCGGGAGCGCCATGCCCTTGTGGGTCGCACGGAGATAGCCAGTGGTGTGTAGCGTGATGAGTGCGGCGTCCACGGCGTCGCGCACCCGCGAGCCGCTCGGCAGCTCGTAGACGCCGGGGCGCATGACCGCGCCCACGACGTGCACGACCATGCGCGCGTCGATAGCAGCCGATGCCACCGCGGACGCCGAGACCGCCGCCGCGGCCGCGTCGCCGGCCCCTATCGCGTCGTCGGCCGGGAGGGCCTCACCCCCGCCACCGAGCCATGCCCACGCGCCCCACGCAAGCGCCGCCACGCACGCGACCGCCAACGCGACCGCGACGCGCGGATCCAGCCCGCCCAGTCCGGCACGAGCGAGCAGCTCGCGCAGGCGCCCGCTCTCCCCGAACACGCGCTCAGCGCCTCTCAAGCGACCGCCGAGGGGCGTGACCGCAGGCGGGGAGGAGTCTAGCGGCCGGGTCTTACCGCCCGCTTACCGGGATCGAAACGCGCGGCTCAGCACGCCTACCGGTGCTTCTCCTCGAGGTGATCGAGGTAGCCGCGCTCGTCGAGTCCTGCGCCCGCGCCGCGAAGCGACCGCACACGAGGAGTGAGCTCCACGTCCGTCGGATCAGCGTCCAAGAGCGCGAAGTAGTCGCCGACGAGTCGCGACAGCGACCGTCCGGTCTTCTCCGAATGGCGCTTCGCCCGGGCTACCAGCGCCTTGTCGAGCCGAAGCGTGAGATTCCTCTTCATCGCTCACTCACCCTCCCCGATCAACCCGCGACGATGCTCACGAGCTTGCCGGGCACGACCACGACCTTGCGCACGGTCACGCCCTCGAGGTGCGCCTGCACCTTCTCGAGCGCCAGCGCGGCCTCGCGCACGGCGTCCTCGCTCGCGTCGGCGGCCACGACCACGCGGTCGCGCACCTTGCCGTTGACCTGCACCGCGAGCTCGATGGTGTCGGCGACGCACGCGGCCGGATCCCACGCGGGCCACGCCAGCCGGTGCACGGAGCCGCTCCCGCCAAGCACCTCGCGCCACAGTTCCTCGGCCATGTGCGGCACGAACGGGGCGAGCAGCGCGGTGAGCGTCTCGGCCACCTCGCGCTGGAGCTCGGCGTCGCGCGAACCGGCCGGCACGGCGTTGCGGTAGTCGTACGCGGTGTTGACGAGCTCCATCATCGCCGCGATGGCGGTGTTGAGGTTGAAGCGCGCCACGTCGTCGGTGACCTTGCCGACCACGCGGTGCCGCTCGCGGCGCAACATCGCGGCCGCCTCGGAAGCGTCGGAGCCGTCCCCTCCCTCCTCGGCGATGTCACCGACGAGCGACCACACGCGCTTGAGGAATCGCGACATGCCCTCGACGCCGTCGTACGACCACTCGAGGTCCTTGTCGGGCGGCGCCATGAACAGGATGTAGGCGCGCAGCGTGTCGGCGCCGTACTTCGCGATCATCTCCTCGGGAGCGACCACGTTGCCCTTGGACTTGGACATCGTCTCGCCGTCCTTCTTGACCATGCCCTGCGTGAGCAGGTTGGTGAACGGCTCGCCGAACTCGATCAGTCCGAGGTCGCGATAGACCTTGGTGAAGAAGCGCGAGTACAGCAGGTGCAGGATGGCGTGCTCGATGCCGCCGATGTACTGGTCGACCGGCATCCAGTAGCCGGCCTTCGCCGGGTCCCAGATCGCCTCACCGTTGCGCGCGTCGCAGTAGCGCAGGTAGTACCACGAGGAGCACGTGAAGGTGTCCATCGTGTCGGTCTCGCGCCGAGCGGCGCCGCCGCAACGCGGACAGGTGGTCTCATAGAACTCGGGGTGGTCGGCGAGCGTCTCGCCGGCGGTGACGTCGACATCCTTCGGCAGCAGCACCGGCAGGTCGCCCTCGGGCACCGGCACGAGCCCGCACGCGGGGCAGTGGATCGCCGGGATCGGGTCGCCCCAGTAGCGCTGGCGGGAGATGAGCCAGTCGCGCAGGCGGAAGTTGACGGCCGAGCGGCCCTGCCCACGCTCGGCGAGCCATGCGGTGACGGCCTGCATACCCTCCGAGCCCTTGCCTCCGCGCATGCCGGTGAACTCGCCCGACTGCACCATCACACCGGGAACGTCGTACGCCTCGTCCCACGGCACGTCGCTGCGCACGCGCTCGGCGACGCCGGCGAGCTCCGCCATCAGCGGGTCGTCGTCGGCGAGCACGACCGGCGGGATCGCCAGACCGTACTTCCGGGCGAACTCGAAGTCGCGCTGGTCGCCGCTGGGCACCGCCATGACCGCGCCGGTGCCGTATTCCATGAGCACGTAGTCGCAGACCCAGACCGGCACCTTCTCGCCGTTGACCGGGTTGACCACGAACCGCCCGGTCGGCGCGCCGTGCCACTCGCGCTCGCCGCTCGCGCGTTCGACCGCGGTCTCCTTGGCGGCCGCGTCGACGACGGCAGTGACCGCGGCCT
>VAUM01000283.1 GCA_005774595.1 Actinomycetota bacterium | reverse complement strand
GCGCTGGCCGGCGCGTGGCTGGTCACCGACCTGCTGTCGAAGTGGTCGCCGACCGCGCTGGTCTTCCTCGGGCAGACGCCGAGGCGCGAACGACGTCCGGACCTCGCGGGAGGCTAGAGCGAACCCGCCTGCACCATCACTTCGCTCTTGATCGCCGCGCCTCCGCCGTACACCGTGATCGCATCGGTGTCGGACGAGTGCTCGGCGAGGCATGCCGAGGTCGCGGCCGGCAACGCCGAAGTCGACGTGAGCAGCAGCACGCCGCCCTTCTGCCCGAGTGAAGCGCCCGACCCGAGCGCATCGGCGAAGCCCGTGCCGATCGCCAGTCCGACCTCGGTGAAGTCGAGCCATCCGTTCTCCACCGCGGCCTCCGCGAACTGCGCTGCGGTCTCGTAGCGCGTCGCGCCACCGGCGATACGCTCGATGTCCATGCCCGCGGCGCCGAGCGCCTCCAGAGTCGCGTCCGTCACGGCACCGCTGCCGCCGACGACGTACCCGCTCGAGAGGCCGAGATCACCGATCGCGTCCACGACACAGGTCGGAGCGCTCGCCGGCCTCACGAGGAGCACCACTCCATCGGCCGCCACCGCGGCCGGCGCTACGGAGAGGGCGTCCGCGGGGACGTCGCCGCGAGTCACCAGGACCGGCGTCTCACTGGTCGTCTCGGACAGGTCCGACACGGCACGGGCCGCGAGAGCGGACGTCTCATAGCGGTCACTGCCCGCGATGCGCTCAGTCGTGTACCCCAGAGCTTGGAGCAGCGTCTCGACGCGCCGAGGGATCGCACCCGTACCACCGAGCAGGTATACCTTCGTGACGCCGAGCCGGTCGAACTCGTTCAGCAACGGCAGGTAGAGCTTGCTCGCCGTGGTGAGCAGTACGGGCGCGTCCAGCGCTCCCGCCACCCCAGCCGCACTGAGAGCGTCGGCGAACGACTCCCCGGAGACGAGCACCACCGAGGTGGCGGTGCCGTCAGGGAAGGCCTCTCGCGATGCCGCGATGGCGGTGTCATAGCGATTGGAACCCGAGATCCGGCGCGCCCGTGGTTCCGCCGCAGGCGCCAGCTCGACATCCGGCAGCCGGGCCGCCCCGGCCGATACCACGACAGCGGTTGAAGTGGCAGCAGTGGCGGCACCTCCCGAGAAGACGAACGAGTCGTCCGCCGGGTCGTCGGTCCCCCCCTCGTCGATGTAGCGGGCCCGGTATGTACCTGCGGAGCCGCACATGAAGTAGAACCAGCCCGATCCGTCGCTGTAGTCGCTGCCCGCGACGCGCCAGATCCCGTCCGACCCGCGGCGCGAGACCTCCACGCGCACGTCGGCGAGTGGCGCGCCGTCAGTTCCCGACACCTTCCCTACCACCGCGGGGACCGCGGACATGACCACGTCCAAGCCGTCGACGATCCCCCCTGATGGCAGCGAGACCGCCGTGGCCGACCAGGGGTTCGGCACCTGCCGGTAGTACACCGTGGGCAGATGCGGGACCCCGAGGCGGATGTCGATCGCCTCGATTCTGAAGGTGCCGGGGCCGAACCCGTACTGCGGCACCGCATACACGCCTCCGGGCTTGGTGGCTCCTCCCGCCCATTGCGGCCACGTCCCCGACGCGGGGTCGTACTTGTAGACATCGATGCTGACCGGATGCAGCCCCGCACCTGTCTCGGCCCGCACGACGCGGCCGCACAGACGTCCGCAGACCGTGATGGTCTGATCGACCCCGTAGAGGGTCATCTCCGGCTCGATGTAAAGCGAGCGCGCCGATTCCATCGACCCCGCATTGGGGAACCACATGTCGTTCGCCCACAGCGTGCTCTTGTCGAAGTAGAGACGCACCTCGCCCACGATCGGGTTCGCGGCATCCCCACGCACGGTGTACGAGCCATCCTCGCGCGGGCACGTGGACTGTATGTGCCGCCATCCGAACATCGGGTCGCGCTTGTACACGTAGATGTCGGTCGGCTGGAAGGGCGTACCGAGGCGTGCGTCTGTGACCTTGCCGATGATCGTGCCGTAGGGGTTCGGGGTCACGGTCACCGGGATGTCCCCGAACGAGACGGTCGCATCGGGCCGGAGGTTGAAGTGTGTCGCGGATGCGATGTCCCCCGTGTTGGACAGGTTGATTCCCAGGCCCGCGGTCGGGACCGGCTCAGGGCCGGTCACCGGCGTGTCGCGGTAGTAGACGGGGGTGATCACACCAGGGCCCCGGAGGAACAGCGCGCCCTCGCCACGCTCGCGCCCCGAGACGACGAACGAGAACCTCCCGGTGGAGTCGGTACCAGCCCACATCTCCCAGACCCAGAGGTTCTCCGGGACGAGAAGACGGTAGGCATGGACCTCCACGCCCTCGACCGGTTCGCCGGTGGCCTGATTGACGATGCGGCCGCTCAACACGCACCAGCCGTCGTAGGCCTCGGCGCGCGGTGCACCCGTCCACAACGTGGCCACGAGCACACTCAGCACGACGGTCAGCAACGCCAGTGCGCGTGCGCGCCTCATCAGAGTCCTCCGCCCCCGAGCAGCCGTCCCGCAAGAGATTGCCAGTGCAGTGC
>VAUM01000282.1 GCA_005774595.1 Actinomycetota bacterium | reverse complement strand
GCGGCGAGCAGGTCGTCCTCGGTCACGTTCTTGTTGATGACGTCGCGCATGCGCTGGGTACCGGCCTCGGGGGCGAGCGTGAGCCCCGGCTTCTTGCCGCGCGAGACGAGCTGCGCCATCCGCACGCCGAACGCGTCGGCGCGCAGCGACGGCAGCGATACCGCGACCGCCGACCCCTCGAGCCGTCGCGCGAGCCGGCGCAGGACGTCGGGTAGCTGCGAGTGGTCGGTCGTCGACAGCGAGGTGAGCGAGACCTCCTCGTAGCCCGTACAGCGCAGCCCCGCCATGACGTCGCGCACGATCGAGTCGGCGGTGCGCTCGCGCACGGGGCGGTAGACCATGCCGGCGTGACAGAAGCGGCACCCGCGCGTGCAGCCGCGGGTCACCTCGACCGTCACCCGGTCGTGGACCACATCGACGAACGGGACCACCGGGCATGCCACGGACGGCTCCGCGTCCAGATCGGGGACCACGCGCCGGGTGACGCGCTCAGGCGCCGCCGCGGACAGCGGCGCAAGCCCGCCGTCCGGGCCGGGCGCGTACAGCGCGGGCACGTAGACCCCCGGCACGCGCGCGAGCGCCTCGAGCACGCCCGCTCGGTCAGCGCCGGCCTGTCTCGCCCCGCGCACGGTCTGCGCGATCTCGACCGCGCCGAGCGCAGCGCGATGCCCGCGAGGTCGAGCGCCTCGAGCACGTTCGCGTAGGTGAGCTCGTACGGCAGCGTGAAGCCCACGACGTCGCAGGCGGCCAGCGGCGTTCCGCTCTCGAGCGTGGCGAGCCGCGCGCCCGCGCCGCGCATCGCCGCGGCCATGTCCTTCCACGGCACGAACGCACGCTCGGCGGCGACGCCCTCCACCACGTTGAGCCGCTCATACAGGATGCCGAGGCCCTGGTTGGCCTGGCCGATCTCGTAGGCGTCCGGGTAGACCAGCGCGAAACGGAACACCGGGCCCGGCTTGTGCCGTGCGCCCCACTCGCAGTCGATGTACCGGGCGGGACGCTCGACACCGGCGAGCAGCCGGTCGAGCGTGCGGTCCGCCTCAGCCACCCGTCACCGCCGGCGGCGCGCCGCCTGCGGGCGGGAGCGCCGCTGCCGGGACGCCGGCGACCTCGGCGACCGCGGCGTCTGAGACGGCCGCGGCATGCCGCCGGCCGGCGAGCGCGGGGTTCGCGCGCACCTTCTCGACCACGCGGTCCCGCACCTCCACGACGCCGTGCATCGCCTGCGAGAGGTCGGCGCCGTTCTCGAAGTAGCGGATGGCGGCCTTCCCCATCGCCATCGTGCCGGTGAAGCCGATGGCGGCCTTGACGGCCCAGCCGAATCCCGGCACGAGCGTCAGCAGCTGCCGTGCGGCGGTGCGCATGAGGAAGCCGCCGCCGACCACCGCAGCGAGCTCCTTGATGCGGTCGGGCCCGAGGCGCTGGCCGTACGCGGCCGCGATCTGCAGGAGCATCTTGGCCTGGTTCGCGGTCATGAGCGGCATGTCCTCACCGGGGATGATCGAGATGCCGCCGATGAGTGCGTTCTGCCAGGCGGTCGCGTTCACCGCGTCGCGGGCGACCTCGCGCCGCACGAACTCGAAGTTGTACGAGAGCGCGAGACGCTTGGACGCAAGGCGGTCGCAGAACCAATCGGCGAGGTCGCGCGTGACGACCGCGTCCGCGTCGGGCCCGACGAGCGTGTCGGTGAGCGGGTGGACGAGCGCGTCGGCCAGCGGGCGCTTCAGCTGTCCGATCCCGAGGACGGCCACGGGGATGCCGCGGTACCGGATCGGGTCCAGCACGCGCTTCAGATCCTCGCCTCCGGGCCCGCTGACAGCGACCACGGCATCCACGCTCGGGTCCACGAGCAGCTCGAAGCCCCGCTCGACGACCTCGACGGCCACGAGCGCCCGCGAGGTCTGCGGGTGCAGCTCGCGGCGCACCGCATCGAGCAGCGCGTTCGGCGCCCCCGGCTCGAGGAGCACGACGAGGCGCACCGGCTCCTCGCGCTGCTCGTGCATGCGCGAGGTGTGCTTCAGCAGGTCCTGGACGTCGACCGGGATGTTGACCACGCGGATCGCTCGCTTCCTTCGCTCTAGGCGCCGTACCGGTGCGACCACACCGACAGGAGCATACCCGTCGCAGCGAGGTTGGTGACCATGAACGAGCTGCCGAAGCTCATGAACGGCAGCGGGATGCCCGTGATGGGCATGATGCCGATCGTCATGCCGACGTTCACGAGGACCTGGAACGCCCACATGCTCATGACGCCGACGACGAGCAGTGCGCCGAACAGGTCCCTCGCGGACGCGGCGACCTCCAGCGCCGCGACGAACAGCCACAGGTAGACGCCGAGCAGCGCGAGCGCGCCGAGGAACCCGAGCTCCTCGCCGAGCACCGAGAAGATGAAGTCCGTGTGCCGCTCGGGCAGGAAGTACAGGTTGCCCTGGGTGCCCGATCGCAGGCCCTGGCCGGTCAGCCCGCCCGACCCGATGGCGATCTTGGACTGCGCGAGGTTGTAGCCCGCACCGGACGGGTCGCGCTCCGGGTCGAGGAACACGAGCAGGCGGTTCTCCTGGTACTCGGC
>VAUM01000281.1 GCA_005774595.1 Actinomycetota bacterium | reverse complement strand
GCCCGTGACAGGCGTCGCACCGCTCCATGGAGTGGCATCCCTCGCAGGTGTGGACCGGCCCCAACTCGACTTGCGGATAGTCGTAGACGGACACCCCGCGCACGTCGGTGATGCCTCCGGGGTGGCACTCGGCGCACTCCGACGACGCCTTCACGCCATCGTGGCAGCGCAGGCACAGCGTCATCCTCGGGCGGTCGTCCGGTTCGCGACGCGGACCGTGTCCGGTCGCGCCGTGGCAGTCGAGGCATCGCCATCCGGGCTCGTCGACGAACTGTTTGTGGCTGACGCGCACGATCTTGCGGGTGATCGAATCACCTATGCCGCGGTGGCACCTGCGGCATGCGTCCGATCGCGGCCGGCGCTCATCGAGCGCGGCCGGCCGCTTCGTGGCGGCCGCGTACAGGTCGGTGAGGACCTCCAGACTGAGCACGACGCGGCCGCCGAGCCCGGGGACGGCGTGGCATGCGGCGCAGTCGATCTCGGCGTGGTGGCGCGCGTCGGCCGCGGACATCTCGAGCCGGTCCTTGTGACAGCGCACGCACGTTGAGCTGTCGGTCAGCACGATCCCGCCGGCCGCGCCGGCCGCGGCGATGCCGAGCATCCACGCGCCGACGACCACCCACAGCTCCCGGCGGGCACGCTTGCGCCGGCGCTTGCGTGCTCCGGGCGCCGATCTGCGCGGGTCGGGCGGGGCGCCGCCCACCACGATCAGTAGGCCGGCGAGCACGATGACGACGAGCGTCACGACGACGAGCGCGGCGAGCAGCAGCGCGGCGGCGCGCGGGTTGCCGGCCGGGTTTCGCAGCAGGCCCAGCAGCATATCGACGCTGACGTCGGGCGTGGAGGTGGTGATCACGGCGTGCCCCTCGGGCGTGCGGACCCCGGGCCGGGGTGCACGTGCATGTAGTGGCAGTCGCGGCAGTCGCCCACGGCGTGGCAGCTCCTGCAGCGCACCTCGATCTCGCTCTTCGGCACCGCGCCCGAATGCCGCGGGAGCCAGTCGTCGGGGTGAGGCATCTCGGTCTTGTGGCAGCCGTCGCACAGCTCGTCGACGTGACAGGCGCGGCACGTGTCCAGCCCGAGGTCCAGCGCCTTGCCGCCGTGCAGCCGGGGCCAGTCCGTCTCGTGCGGCACCGGCAGGTGGCACTCGCCGCAGTCGCTGCGTTCGTGGCAGATGTAGCAGGTCTTCGCATCACCCATGCCATGGGTCTGGTGCCGGTTCTTGCCGTGTGTCACCGCCCAGGAGTTGAGCGCGTCGCTTCGCGTCGGCGTCCCGTAGTGGCACAGGTCGCACTCCTTGGCGGCTGTGCTGCCGTCGTGGCACCGCGAGCAGCGGTCCATGGAGACGGCCCGGTCCGCGCGGACGCGGCCGTGGCCCACGGCGCTGTGGCAGTCGGTGCATCGCGCGGCACGCGGCACGCAGGTGCGGTGACTCATGCGGATGCCCGCGGTCTCGACCACCGACGTGAGTACCGAGGTGTGGCACGAGAGGCACGAGTCGTTGGAGACGGCGGACTCGGCCTGCGCGTTCGGGAGCCCTCGGGCGGCGTAGGCGGCGTCGAGCGCGAAACGCGCGGCTCGTGACGCCGGCTCCGGGCCGGCGTGGCAACCGTAGCACGAGGCTCCTTCGTGGCCGCCGGTGAGCGCCGAATCGCGGTGGCACGGACTGCACGCCGGATCCGGGCCGACCGCACCCGAAGCGACCGCCGACCACACGATGAACGCGAAGAGCCCCGCCACGAGCGCGCCGAGGACCGCCTCGCGCCGGCCCGGGAGCGGGATGCGGCGCACGGCGGGCTCGCGAGCGGGCTGGGTCTCCTTGTTCGGCATGCGGGAGGGTGCGGACCGTTTCCTTCGGGAGGACCGCGCGCCTCCGAAGGCGCCGGCGCGACCGATTATACTGCCTCGCGCGCGCACGACCCCGTGACGGGGCGGTCTCCACAGCATCCCCGCGGGGTCGCGCGGACCGCGCGGCCCGGCGGCCCGGCGGGGGGAAGCGCGCGTTGTCGCGTCCGCTCGCGTGCGTGTATCATGAGCGAAGATGAACCCTCACGCGGACCAGACGGGCCCCGCTGCGCGCGGGGCCGACGGGCGCGCGCCGCAGGCGCGCGCTCTGGCACGCACCGCGATCGCCGCCGGGGCGCTCCTCATCACGCTCGTCGCCGTCGCGGGCACAGCGGCCGGCACAGCGGTGAACTCGCTGCCCGGCGCGCCTGACGGCGTGAAGGCCAGCCGTGGCGAGACCGGCACGGTCGCCCAGGTCGCCTGGACGGCTGCGCCCGCGGGCGCGGGCGTGACCTCGTACCGCGTCTGGCGTGCCGAGGGCGACGGCGACTTCGCCCCGATCGCGGCGGTGAGTGCGCCGTCGTACACCGATCGCATCGGCGTACCGGGCGCGTCGTACCGCTACCAGGTGACGGCGTGCGCGGCGAACGGCGGCGAGTCGCTGCCGTCCGCCGTGACCGACACGCTCACCGTCGAGTGGTCGATCTCGCCACACTACGGCGTGAAGACCGGCCAGGGTGCCACGTCGTACTGCCGCGTGTGCCACCTGCCGCACAGCGCCGACAC
>VAUM01000280.1 GCA_005774595.1 Actinomycetota bacterium | reverse complement strand
GGACTGCCGCGAGTGGTGCGCGCTGCGCCGCGACGGGTTCGGAACCTCGCGCTTGATCGCGTACCCATAGTCGAGCAGCGCATGGTACCAGTCCCTCGGCCGATCCCGGTCGAGCACCGCGGCGAGCACCGGGATGAGCTCCGCGTCGCGCACGTCGTCGCGGCCGGGGAAGAAGTCGTGGATGAGCGCCGCGCGCACGTTGGTCTCCAGGTACAGCGCCGGCTCGTCGAACGCGAACGCGAGCACGCCGGCGGCCGTCGCCGGCCCGACGCCCGGCAGCGCCCGCAGCGCCGCCTCGTCGCGGGGCACCACTCCCGCGTGCTCCCGCGTCACGGTCTCTGCGGCGCGCTTGAGCGCGACGGCGCGGCGGTGGTACCCGAGCCCGCTCCACGCGCGCAGCACCGCCTCGAGCGGCGCGGCGGCGAGCGCATCGGCCGTGGGGAACTCGGCGAGCCACCCCTCGTACTTCGGGAGCACGCGCGCGACCTGCGTCTGCTGGAGCATCACCTCGGACACGAGCACCGCGTACGGGTCCGCGGTGCGCCGCCAGGGCAGGTCGTGACGCCCCTCCGCGCGCCAGCGCTCGTACACGCGCTCGCGGAAGACGGCGACCTGCTCGGGAGTGGGCTGCGTCACCCGCCCATTGTGACGCACACCCTAATGCGGCCGGGGAACGAACCCGATGCACACTCCGTACTGTCACCGCACCCCGGGGAGCGTCTCGAAGGGAGTCGAGGGAGATGAGAGCACGAACGCGCACGGTGCGGGCGGCACGGACGGCGGCATCCATCCTGGCATCGTTGATCCTCATCACGTCAGCCATCACCGTCCCCGCCGCAGGAGCACGGACCTCGGCACAGGTCCACGCCGAGGCGCCCGACGGGCCGTTCAACACGGAGCTGCTCTCGGAGTTCGGAGGCGGCACCTACACCTCGCTCGAAGCGTCGGGCGGCGCGTGGTTCGCCATCCGGGCCGGCAAGCTCGTCGTCGGCAACGCCATCGTCCCGATGGCCGACCCGGTGGCCACCGAGGTCCGCGGCATCGACGTCTACCCTTGGCGTGACAGCGTGCTCGTCCTGCGCGAGAACGGCTTCGCGATGGTGGACTGCTCCGACATCACGAGCCCGACGCTCATGGCCGAGTACGCCTACGGCAACGAGGTGACCCTCGCCGGCTTCGCGGCCGGCCCGCGCTACGCCTACTGCTCGTTCGAGTACCGCTGGGGCGGGACGGTCTGCAAGGTGTTCGACCTCACCGACACGGTGGACACCGGCTACGTCGCCGCCGTCTCCCTGGAGTCGGACGACCGGCACGGCGACGTGCGCGGCAACTACCTGTACGCCAAGACCGAGAGCGGCTATCAGGTGTTCTCGCTGGCGAACCCGCTCGCGCCGGTCGCCGGCTACTCGTGCGACGGCGCCACGCTCGTCGGCGACCTCGTCGTCTCGGGCGGCACCATGTACGTCGCGCACGGCGATCCCGACGCGCCGGCGGCCCCGCGCGGCCTGTGCGTCTTCTCGCTGACCAACCCGGCTATCCCCAGCCTCGTGTCGAGCAAGCTGTCCCCCGAGGCCGTGATCGACGTGTCCGTTGAGGGCACGCGCGCGTGGACGCTCGACACCGCGAACCGCGTACGGCTCTACGACGTGAGCACGCCGTCCGCCCCGGCGACCCAGGCCGGCTCGGCGATCGTCGCGACCGCGGGCGCGCAGCTCGCCGCCGACGGCTCGAACCTGTTCGTGCGCAGCTACGACGCCGACGCCGGCACCAGCCGCGTCAGCGGGATCGACGGCACGGACCCATCGTCGTTCAACGTGGTGAGCTGGCGCGAGGCTGACGGCGGCCTCGGCGGCCCGTGGCTCGACGGCGGATACGCCTACCTGCCGCGCGCCGCCGGCCTGGACGTCTTCAACGTCACCGAGCCCGGCACCGTCACGCCCGCCGCCAGCCTCGCGCTGCCGTCGCGCGCCATCGACGTGGAGGTCGCGGGCGCGAGCGGCTTCGTCAGCTACGGCGGCGGCGGGACCTACGCCGTCCAGCGCCTCTCCGGCCTGCCCGGCGCACCGGCGGCGGGCGCGGCGTGGACGACGTCCACGGCTACGGTGGGCCGCCTCGACGCGAGCGGGAACATGGTCGCCGCCGCGTCCAGCCTCGGCGCCGTGTTCCTCGACGCCTCCGGCATAGGCCTGAGCTACCTCGGCACGTGGCTGTGCTGCGACCCGGGGACGGACGTCGTCCTCGAGGGCTCGCGCGCGTGGGTCGCGGTCGAGCGCCCGCCGCTGAACGAGTCGGCGGTCTACGAGCTCGACGTGTCCGACCCCACCGACCCGGTCATCGTGGCGCAGCACGGTATCCCCGGTGACGCGCCGACGCTCGCCAAGACCGGCGACACGCTGTACGTGGGCTGGGAGACGGACGAGCAGTCCGCCGTCAAGATCTTCGACGTCGCGACGACCGGCGAGCTGGCCTACGTCACCTCGTCCGACACCGGCTGGCACGGCTGCGCGGGCACAGCGGCCTCGGGCGGCGCGACTCCGCCCGCCGTGGCCGTCGGCAGCGGCGGCCTGCGGCTCATCCACGCGGCCTCCCCCGCCCC
>VAUM01000279.1 GCA_005774595.1 Actinomycetota bacterium | reverse complement strand
GTATGACCGGGGTGATCGTCGACGTCGACGCACCTGATCCCGTGCCCAACCCTGTCACGGGACCGGGCACTCCCTCGTCGATTCCGGGAATCCTCAGGTGCGTCGTCGGGCCAAGAACACCGTTCTTCACGGCGCGCGCATGAATGTACCACGCACCCTCGACCTGCCGGACCGCACCCGGAGTTCCCGACGGCGGCCAATAGGTACTCCACCCTGGCAGGTCGATACCCGGCGTCCCGTCCGGTCTCAGGACGGCCGCGATGAGCCCGACGCTGGACTCATCGGACCCAGCCGAAACGTATGCGCCGACGTGGGCGCCCGCAACGGGCATCACCGGAACCGTGCCCGTGGCGAAGTCCGCGACGTACACGAACCCGTTGACCGTCTCACTGCAAGCGAAGGTCACCTGGGGGTAGAGGTCTCGACTCCATCCGAATGGGTTCGACGCGTCTAGGGGTGCCGAAGGCTCGTTCGACGACCACGCATGCACGACTGTGGCCCCCGAGAACGGTGGGTACTTCTCCAGGGTGAACACACGCGTCGCAATCGCCGAGCGGCCGTAGAGATCGAACGCCCGAGCGCTGAGCGTCCTCGATCCATCGCCGAATGAAGTGAGGTCGGCTTCTACCTCGTACGGCGCCTCGAAGTCGCTGCCGACGGGCGTCCCGTCGACCGCGAAGTCGACACGATGGATCCCCGCAGCGTCACTCGCGTCAGCGGAGAACATGTTCGAGATGCCCAACGTCGAACCCGCAGCCGGGGACGTGATCACGACCGTGGGCGTGTCCGGATCGCTGACCACTGTCGTCGTGACAAGTGACTCGTAGTTGATGTTCCCCGCCCTGTCGATGACTCCGAACGCGACCGAGTTCACACCCGGGGGTATGTGTTCCATCGAGTACGAGGCCCACTGTGCCGAGTCGACGATCGGCACGCCGCCGGCGATATCGAACTGGGTGTCCACCGGTTCGCCGTTCAGCTCGATGTAGTACGCCCAGTCACCGGAGAGCGCGTCGTAGTTGCTTCCTGTGAAGGACGGATTGTCCCAGAGGTAGTCCCGACGTGCGACCGTGAGCGTGCCCGCAACCGAATCCGCGTGCGTCAGTCCGGTGATGGGACTGGGATCCACGATGTCCACGCCCCACGGGAACTCGCCCAGTTGACCGTATTCACCGTCGCGGAAGCCGCGCACGTGCATCCACCAGACACCCTCGACAGGATCGGTCATGCCGGGGAGCCAAGCAGCGACGACGAGCTTCTCCCATCCGCGAATGTCCAAGCCCCAGTCGCCATTCGGGCCGGTGATCATCGCAGTGACACCGTACGTCGCAAGCGCCGAACCCGCAGACACGTACGCGTTGGCCAGACCGGGCAAGGGCATCTGCGGAACGCTTCCGGCAACATGGTCGACGGAGTACACGAAGCCGTTGACCGAGCGGTCGCTCGGTACCGAGAAGGTGAACTCGGGATGCAGGTCGTTGGTCCACAGGTACGGATCGGCCGCGTCGGTCGTCATGTCGCCGGTGGGTATGGTGCGGTTCCCGGCCCAGTCCTGACCGACGAACTCGTGGTCGACGGTGGTGACCACGGGAAGCGTCGACGGGTCGGGCGGCGGGAGCGCGAGCTTGTCGAACTTGAAGGGCTGACTCGTGGACACCGCGCGGCCGTAGAGATCGTAGGCGGTGACCGAGAGTGTCCGGATGCCGGTCGCGAACGGGAGCATGTCGTAGGTCAGCTCGTACGGCGCCATCGAATCCGCGCCCACGAGCGAGCCGTCCACGCGGAACTCGACGAGCGTGATGCCGCCCTCGTCGGACGCCTCCGCGCTGAAGAACGCCGGCACGCCGACGGTCTCCGACAGCGACGGCCGGGTGATGACCACGGTGGGCATATCCGGGTCGCTCGAGAACGTCGTCGTGACGAGCGAGCCGCGGTTGCCCGCACGGTCGATGACGCCGACGCCGATCGTGTTGCTGCCCGCGGGCAGGTCCTCCAGCGAGACCGAGCCGTACTGGAACGCCGGCTGCACCGGCACCGCACCCGGCACGTCGGAGTTCGTGCCGATCGGCACGCCGTTGAGCTCGACGTAGTAGAGCCAGTCGCCCGAGAACGCGTCGTACGACGCGCCCGCGAACGAGCGGTTGTCCCAGAGCACGTCACGGCGCGCGGTCGGGATGACGGCCCCATAGGAGTCCGTGTAGTCGAGCCCCGTCACCGAAGCCGGCGGCGTGATGTCGACCGCGAACTGCCACTCGGCGGCCGAGCCGTAGTCCCCGTCCTTGACGGCCCTGCTGTGCGCGTACCAGTAGCCCTCGACCGGGTCGGTCATCCCCGGCAGCCACGCCGGCGCGACGTACTGGCTCCAGCCGAGCAGGTCGACGCCGGGGCCGACGCCGGGGATGAGCACCTCGGCCGAGGTCCCGAGCGAGGTCGTCAGCGATCCGGTCGCCGCTGACACGTACGCATTGCCCGTCACGCCCGGCGTGGGCATCACCGGCAGCGTGCCGCTCGCGTGGTCGAACGAGTACGCGAACCCGTTCACCTGCTCGGAAGCCTCGAACCGGAAGATCGGCGCGAGATCCTTGACCCACATGACCG
>VAUM01000278.1 GCA_005774595.1 Actinomycetota bacterium | reverse complement strand
TGCCGCGCGCAGAGCTCGTTGGCCTGCTTGAGCGCCTGCTTCGCCTGGTCAGCGGTGAGGCCCTTGACATCCGGCACGGCAACTCCGGTGCACGACGGCAGCGAGAACGCGGTGACGGTGAGCCCGGCCGACAGCAGTGCGGCGGTGACGATCAGGCGCGTGCGCATGGCTGAGTCCCCCTCGGCGGCGCAGTGCTGACGCCACGATGATAGCGCGGAGGAGGGGGCATCGAACGCAGAAGCCGCCTCGGCGGGCGGCTTCGGGATTCGTATGGCGGGAGTGACGGGGCTCGAACCCGCGACCTCTGGCTTGACAGGCCAGCGCTCTAACCGGCTGAGCTACACCCCCGCGTGGGGTGCCGTCCGCGTGCGGACAGCGAAGGGGATTCTAGCCGCCGCGCTCGCGCGTGTCTATAAGCAGCCGGCCCGAACACGGGCGCGGGACGGCTCACGCGTACGACTGCCACAGGGCCGAGACCGGCAGGGACACGACGCGATCGCCGAGAACCGTAGCTCCCGGCGCATCGTGCAGCACGACACCGGCCACGAACCGCTCCGCGAGCCGCGCGCGCAGTGCGCCGAGGCCTGTGGTGTCCGATGCACCCAGACCGGCGGCGGCCTTGACCTCGATCCCGACGACTCGCCCGCGAGCGTCCTCGAGCACCACGTCCACCTCGCGTCCGTCAGGGGTGCGGTAGTGGTGGACGCGCACCTCGGTGTCCGCCCACGTCGCTTGCTTGCGCAGCTCCATCACCACGAAGGATTCGAGAAGCGGCCCGAACGCGTTCGGGTCGACGGCGAGGCGCGCGGCGTCGACGCGCATCAGGCGCGCAGTGAGTCCGGAATCGGTCGGCACGACCTTCGGCGCCTTCACGTGCCGCCTTCCCGGATCTGCCGCCCATGAGGGGACGAAGCCGATGGCATACGCCGCTTCGAGGAGCGACACGTACCGCACGACGGTCGTCTTCGGCATGCCGAGCGCCCGCGAGACGTCCGCCATGTTGGCGAGCGTGCCGGCCCTCGTCGCCAGGTACGCGAGCAACCGCGCCAGGTCACCGAGCCGCTCGACGTTCGCGATGCTCGACACTTCGCGCTGTAGCAGCAGCCCGGCGTAGGCGTCGAGCCACTCGTTTCGAGCGAACTCCGACGCTGCATCGACGGCGGGGGGGAACCCTCCGCGCAGGACCGCGTCGACCAGTGCGGCGCGCTCGGACGGCTTCGCGCGCCAGCCAGAGGCGCCTCGTTCGAAGACCCGGTCGATGAACGTCTCGCGCACGCCCCGCAGTTCGCCTTGCGAGAGCGGCCAGAGCGTTGCCACGCCCATGCGGCCGGCGAGGTACTCGGCCGCGCCGGGGAGCAGCATGACATCGGCCGAGCCGGTCAGCAGGAACCGGCCCGGACGGCGGTCCCGGTCGACGGCGCGTTTGATGGCGCGGAACAGCCCCGGCGCGCGCTGCACCTCGTCGATAATCGCCCGATCGGGCAGGCCCGCGACGAACGCGTCCGGGTCGCCTGCCGCCGCCGCGAGCGGGACGGGGTCGTCAAGGGTCACGTACTCGGCGTCGAGCCCGCTGTCGACGAGCGCCCGCACGAGCGTGCTCTTGCCGCTCTGCCGAGCGCCGCCCAGCAGGACGACCGGGTGGACGTCCATGAGCGCCGACACACGGTGTGCGATGTTGCGCTGGTACACGGGAGGCCCTCCAAGCCGAAGAGTGCGCGCGCGACGCCCACACATCGTCCGTTCTGCGGTCGATTATAGACCATCTCGTGGTCGTTTTGCGCGCCGACGGTCGCCCTGACTGACACGCGCACCGCCCGAGCGTGGCGAGCCTGTCACTCCCGCCACTCCTCAACATCGAGGCCCGGCACCCGCGCGAACTCGCGGACGTTCGCGGTGACCATCGTCAGGCCGTGCGCGATGCACGACGCGGCGAGCCACAGATCGTGCGGGCCGACTACCGGCTGTTCCGCGACATCAGCGCCGAGGACGGCACCGCGTTCCTGATCGTCACGCACGACCGGCTGCTCGCCCAGCGGACCGACCGCATCCTGGAGGTCAGCGACGGGCGGCTCGTCGGCGACGTACGGATCCCGGCCGACTAGCGGCGAGCCGCTACAGGTCGACGACGTCCACCGCACATCCGCCGAGCAACGACGCCAGCGGCACCGCCCACACGCGGTCACCGAGCCGTCTCGTCTCGTCGCCGAGGTAGGCGACGACGCCGATCCTGAAGCGGTCGCCGAGGTCGTCACGCAGCGACATCAAGCTGCGCGCATGCTCGTAGCGGAGCCCGACCGCCGACTTCACCTCGATCCCGACGACGGCGGGGCCCCGTTCGAACACCAGGTCCACCTCGGCCCCGCGCCCCGTCCGCCAGTACGTGGCGCCCGGCCGAGTCTCCGACAACCCCGCCAGCGTGATCAGTTCGGCGAGCGCGAACGTCTCGACCAGCGGGCCGTCCATCCCCCGCGAGACCGCGTCCTCCCAGCTGCGCACGTCGGCGACGTGCGCGGCGAACCCGCAGTCGCGCGCGAGGATCTTCGGCGCCTTGCGTAGCCGCTTCCCCGTGTTCACGAAGTAGGCGGGCAGCGTCCGCACCTGACACCCGGTCTCGAGCAGGTCGAGATACGACCGCGCGGTG
>VAUM01000277.1 GCA_005774595.1 Actinomycetota bacterium | reverse complement strand
ACGCACACCCGCCGAGCGGGCGATTACTTGAGCGCAGCGGTCGCCCCCGCCGCGGCTTCCTTCGCGAGCTTCTCCGACTCGGCCATGGCGGCGAGCACCTCGGGTGGATTGTGGAAGCCCATCGAGTTCTCCGACACGATCAGGTTCTCCCACAGCACGTGCGCGCGGCGGTGCTTGTCGAGCGCCTCGGCGTACGCCTTCTCATCGACCTTCGTCCCGGCCGCCTTCGCGGTCTTCACACGGCCGAGCGCGGCCACGGACCCGGCGAGCGCGGTCTCGGCGCGCTGCTGCGCGGCGAACACGCGGTGCTGGATCGCCACCCCCTCGGCCTTCTTGTCCTCGTGGCAGCGCGCGCACGGCTTGTCGACGTACGTCGCGTCCAGCCCGGTCTTGGCGGCGAACGCGGCGTAGAGCTTCGCGTCCTCGTACTTGTACGGGCTGGTGAGCCAGTGGCTGCGGAAGACCTCGCCGTCCGCGCCGCGCACCTCGGGCATGTGGCAGTCGGCGCACGACGCGCCCACCGTGTAGTGCGGGCTGTTCCAGTACAGCTCGAGCTCGGGGTGCTGGCTCTTGATGAGCGGCTCGCCGATGATCTTCTGCTTCCAGTCCTGCTTGTAGTCGTACTTCGCCGAGTACATCTCGTGCAGGTCGCGGGCCTTGCCCCAGCCGAAGACGTCCCGGTCCTTGCCGTCGACGCCGCTCTTGCCGCAGGTGTACTCGACGTGGCACTGGCCGCACTGCGAGTTCGTGACGTCCTGCGCGGTGCCGTCGGCCAGCGTCTTCGCGCGCTGCTGACCCGTGCCGTACGGGTTCAGCCCGCCCTCGCCGTCAGGCCCGCCCGACTCGATCGCGGTCAGCATCGCGCCGCGGACCAGCCGAGGCTCGCCGCTGTGCGGGTCGTGGCAGTGGTTGCAGCCGGCGCCGTACGGCATGGTCTCCTTGGTCGCCGCCACAGTCGCCGCCCATAGCATGTTGAAGTTCTTGGTCGCGTCCTCGGACGCCTTCGGCCGCGAGGTGTACACCGTGCCGTCGGGCAACGTCGCCTTCGCGTCGACCTCGGCGGTCTTGGCATCGGTGGCGTAGGTGAGCACGGTCCCCTTCGGGATCTTGACGGTCTTGGCCGGCGTCGTCGGCGTCTTGGTGTGCGTCAGTTCGACGTCGGTGTCCGAGGCGACCGTCAGCGGCTTGCTGTTCGTCCACGACCAGGCGATCTTCGTGGACTTGCACTGCATGCACGTCTCGAACTTCCCGCGCGTGATCGCGCGGTGGTCGGCGAACATCCACTTGTGCGCGCCCTCTTCGTTGTAGTCCTTCACGAAGGCGTGTCCCGAGGCGATGGTGCTGTAGCGCGCGAAGGTCGCCTTCTTGGGCGTCGCCGGCACGCGGACGGAGCCGCCGTACGGGCCGGCCTTCGCGTTGTCGTCGTACAGGTAGGTGGCCGCCTGGCCCTCGTGGCACTCGGCGCACGATGCGATGCGCCAGTCGGTGGCCGCCTCGACCTTGTCCGGGGTGGCCGCGTGCTCCTTGTCGGCGCCCTCGTGGCAGATGACGCACCCGGCGTCGGCGTGCGGGCCGGCCTCGGCCGCTTCGATCACTTCGTCATGGCAGTCGGCGCCGCCGCACGCACCGCGCACCTGCGCCTCGAGTTCGCTCGGCACGTCGAGCGTGCCGTAGCACCCGGCGAGCAGCAGCGCCGCGAACAGCAGCGCCACCGCGGCGGTCACCACGATCCTCTTCCGCCGGTCTCGCGAAGTCCCCATACATGCCTCCCGTCACGTCGGTCCGCCGCGTCCGCCGCGGACCACCCCTCGATGGGTTCTTGCCCTCAAGTGCACCGCTCGCAACACGCTGTGTCCTTGACGCAGGTCAAGCACGGCGTAGGGTTGCGTGTGGAGTGACGCATCCGGCCTGTGAGGAGCACCCATGGACGTCAAGGTCTACGCGCTCTCGACCTGCCCGCATTGCCGCGCCGCCCGCGCCTGGCTCGACGAGGAGGGCGTGGCGTACGACGTCCTCGAGGTCGACCTGCTCGATGGCGACACGACCGACCCGTCCACCCCGAAGGGCGAGGCGGTCGCCGAGGTGCGGCGCATCAGCGGCGGCGCATCGTTCCCGGTGTTCGTCATCGGTGACGAGGTGATCGTGGGGCTGAACAAGGTGCGCGTGAAGGAGCTGCTGGGCCTGTGAGCGGCGCGACGCCGCGCCGCCGGTTCGCGCCGGGCACCACCGCGGCGGACCTGCGCGCGTACATGGAGCCGTACGTGGCGCGCCTCGGCTACCGGTTCAGCCCGGACGCGGACACGGTGGCGTTCACGCTCGACGCGATCGTCTCGATCATCGACTCGACCGGCGACGCGTTCTGCCCGTGCCGCATGATGACCGGCGATCCCAAGGAGGACGCGAGGTCCGTCTGCCCGTGCATCTACCTGCACGCCGACGAGTTCGCGGCCGCCGGCCAGTGCTGGTGCGGGCTGTTCGTGCGCACGGACGCGCCCGACGACTTGGCGCCCGGCATGGAGGCCGTGGTGCCTGAAGGACCCGTCGAGGTGCGTGTCGCGGCCGCCGGCGAGCTTCGCGACGGCGAGGCCCGCCACCTGAAGATCGGCAAGCGCGACATCGCGCTGTTCAGAGTCGACGGCGAGCAT
>VAUM01000276.1 GCA_005774595.1 Actinomycetota bacterium | reverse complement strand
CTCGCCCTGCGTGTCCACGCCAACACCACCCGCCCTTCTACAGCCATCCCCTCTCCCCCCAGTACTCCACTTTCCTCTCCGTCCGCAGCGTCACATGTGTCTAAGAGACCGGTTCGACAACTCCGCGATGGACGGCTACGCGCTGATCGCGGGCGACACCGCCGGCGCATCACCCGAGGTGCCCGTCACCCTGCGGGTCCTCGAGCACATCGGCGCCGGCGACTGGCCGGCCGAGTCGATCGCCCTCGGCACGGCGTCGCGCATCATGACCGGCGCGCCGATGCCCGAGGGAGCCGACGCGGTGGTGATGGTCGAGTACACCGTCGCCGGCGAGGCCGACGGCGGCGTCGGCGGCACGGTCGCCGTGCAGCGCGAGGCGACCGCCGGCGACCACGTCCGGCGGCGCGGTGAGGAGGTGCTCGCGGGTGCGGTCGTGCTCGCCGCGGGCGAGGTCCTCGGCCCCGCGGGCATCGGTCTGCTCGCCGCGACCGGCAACCCGCGGCCGCTCGTGTATCGCCGTCCGCGCGTCGCCATCGTGCCGACCGGCAGCGAGTTGGTCGACGCGTCCGAGAAGCCCGGCCCCGGGCAGATCCGCAACTCGAACAGCTACTCGCTCGCCGCGCAGGTGCTCGACGCCGGCGGCGTGCCGCTGCAGTACGCGGTCATCCCCGACGACGAGGCCGCCACGCGCGAGGCGTTCGAGCGCGCGGCCGCAGAGGCGGACTTCATCGTCACGAGCGGCGGGGTGTCCGTCGGCGACTTCGACTTCGTCAAGCCGGTCCTCGAGCAGATCGGCGAGCTCGAGTTCTGCAAGGTCGCGATGCGGCCGGGCAACCCGCAGACGCTCGGCACGATCCGGGGCGTGCCGTTCTTCGGCCTGCCGGGGAACCCGACCTCGACCTTCGTCGGCTTCGAGGTGTTCGTGCGTCCCGCGCTGCTCATGATGCAGGGGCTCACGGAACTCGATCGCCCGCACGTGGTCGCGCGCCTCACCCACGACGTGAAGAAGCGGCAGGACCGGCGCTACTACCTGCGCGCGCGGCTCACGCTCGCCGAGGACGAGTACCAGGTCGAGCTGTCGGGCTCGCAGTCGTCCGCCCTGCTCACCGCAGCGCACCGGGGCAACTGCTTCATGGTCCTGCCCGAGGGGACGGGCATGGTACCTGCTGGCACCGAGGTCGTCTGCATGCGACTGGACGTCAAGGAGGGCACGAGATGAGCGGTTCCGAGAAGGCCGTCGACCCGCGCTGGGCGGCAGCCGTGACCGACGAGCTGCGCGAGGCGGTCCGCACCAAGGGCGTCGACGGGAAGGTGACCTGCCCCGTCCTGCGCAAGCTCGCCGAGGACATGGGCGTGCCGTACAAGGTCGCCGGCGCCGCCGCCGACGAGGTCGGCGTCCGCGTCCACAACTGCGACCTGGGCTGCTTCTAGGCTCCGCGCGCGCGTGACCGGCATCCCGCGCATACCCATCGTCGCCTTCGTCGGCAAGTCCGACTCGGGCAAGACGACGCTGGTCGAGGGCGTGATCGCGGCGCTCACCGAGCGCGGCGTGCGCGTCGCGACCGTCAAACGCCACACGCACGACGACGAGCTCGACGTGCCGGGCAAGGACTCCTGGCGCCACCGCAAGGCCGGCTCGGTGCTGGCGATGGTCTCATCGGCGCACTCGCTCCAGACGGTCCGCTCGCTCGAACGTGAGCTGACGCTCGAGGAGATCGCGGAAGCCGCCGCGCCGTACGCCGACATCCTCATCGCCGAAGGCTTCAAGACGCTCGCGGCCGAGCGTATCGAGGTCTCGCGCCTCGAGCGGTCGGAGTCGATCGTCTCCGCGCCCGAGGAACTGGTCGCGCTGGTCACGGACAACCCGGCGCTCGCGCCTGCCGGCGTGCCGCGCTTCGAACTCGACGACCACGCGGGCGTGGCCGACTTCGTAGCGCGGCGGTACCTGATGGGCGGTGCGTAGCCGTGGCCACCGACACGCACGGGCGCCGCATCGACTACCTGCGGATCTCGCTCACGGACCGCTGCAACCTGCGCTGCGTGTACTGCATGCCGGAAGGCGGCGTCGAGCAGCTCCCGCACGAGCACATCCTCACGCTCGAGGAGATCGAGCGCTTCGCGGCGCTCGCCGTGGAGCAGGGGATCGGCAAGATCCGGCTCACCGGCGGCGAGCCGCTCGTGCGCTTCGGCGTCGTGGACCACGTCCGCCGTCTGCGGGCGATCACGGGCCTGGAGGACATCGCGCTCACGACGAACGGCACCCTTCTGGCGAAGTACGCATCGGACCTGTACGACGCCGGCCTGCGGCGCGTCAACGTCAGCCTCGATTCGCTGGACGCGGAGGTCTACGCGCGCGTGACGCGCGGCGGCGTGCTCGCCGACGCGCTCGCGGGCATCGACGCGGCGTTCGATGCGGGCTTCGAGCCGGTGAAGGTCAACGTCGTCGTGGTGCGGTCCCTCGAACAGGACCTGCTCGCGTTCGCCCGCATGACGCTCGAGCGCCCGCTGCACGTCCGGTTCATCGAGTACATGCCGGTCGGCGAGGTCGAGAGCGGAGCCGGCTGCCACGCCGAGACCTCGGCCGGCTGGACGCCCGGCGACACCGTCCCGAGCCGGGCCGTCATCGAGCGGCTCGCCGCCGCGGGCGCCGCGGCG
>VAUM01000275.1 GCA_005774595.1 Actinomycetota bacterium | reverse complement strand
CTTTACGTCCATGTTGGCGAGCATGTCGGCGTCCGTGGCCTGGCCTCTGGCGCGCATCCCCGAGATCAGCTGGTCCTTCGTGACGCTCTCCACCGGCACGCCGGGCGGCAGCGTCTTGGCCACCTGCTCGGTGAGGATCTGCGACATCAGGCCCGAGAAGAGCTCGTTGGTCGCGCCGCCGAGGATCTTCGGCCCCAGCGTCGAGAGCACGACGCTCACGAGCGCGAGTGTCACCACGAACGCGATCATCGCGCGACGGGGCTTCAGCAACCCGAGCAGCCGCCGTCCCGAGACGCGGAAGTCCTTGGACTTCGCGCCCGAGCCGATCATCCCGTGGCCGCCCATCATGCCGGCCGGCCCGCCGGGCCCGCGCCCGCGCCCGGGGCCGCCCGCGCTCTCTGGCTTCGTCTCGGCCATCTAGGCGATCTCCTCCTCGGTCACCTGCGAGAACACGATCTCGCGGTACGTCTCGCAGGTCTCCATGAGTTCGGCGTGCGTGCCGATGCCGGCGACGCGTCCCTCGTCGAGCACCACGATCCGGTCGGCGTGCATGATCGTGCCGACCCGCTGGGCGACGATGACCACGGTCGCCTCGCGCGTCTCGCTCGCGAGCGCGGCGCGCAGGCGCGCGTCGGTCTTGAAGTCGAGCGCCGAGAAGCTGTCGTCGAACACGTAGATCTCGGGGCGCTTCACGAGCGCGCGCGCGATGGCGAGCCGCTGGCGCTGGCCACCGGACACGTTCGCGCCGCCCTGCGCGATGGGCGCGGCGAGTCCCTCGGGCATCTCGGTGACGAAGTCGGCGCCCTGGGCGATGCGCAACGCGGCCCACAGGTCCTCGTCGGCGGCCGCCTCGTCGCCGTAGCGCAGGTTGCTCGCCACGGTGCCCGAGAACAGGAACGCCTTCTGCGGGATGAAGCCGATGCGCCGCCACAGGTCCTCCTGCGCGAGCGCGCGCACGTCGACGCCGTCGACAAGGACCTCGCCGGCCGTCACGTCGTAGAAGCGCGGGATGAGGTTGACCAGCGTGGACTTGCCCGAGCCGGTCGACCCGATGATCGCGGTCGTCTCGCCGGGACCGGCCGAGAACGAGATGTCGCGCAGGACCGGCTCCTGGGCGCCCGGGTAGCGGAACTCGACGCCGCGGAACTCGAGGCAGCCGCGCTTCGCGTCCGGCGAGATCGGCGCGGGCGGGTCGGTCACCGACGGCTCGGCGTCGAGCACCTCGCGGATGCGTACGGCGGACGCCTCGGCACGCGGGAGCATCGTGAGCATGAAGGTCGCCATCATCACCGACATCAGGATCTGGATGATGTAGTTCAGGAACGCCATCAGGTTGCCGATGGGCATGCCTCCGCCGGCGACCCGGTGCGCGCCGAACCACAGGATGGCCACGGTCGACAGGTTCATCACGCCGAGCAGCACCGGCCACATCAGCGAGAACAGCCGGAACACCTTGCGCGCGTTGTCGGTGAGGTCCTCGTTGGCCTCGGCGAAGCGGGCCTGCTCGAAGCCGTCGCGCACGAACGCGCGGATGACGCGCACGCCCGAGAGCGTCTCGCGCATGACCTGGTTGATGCGGTCGACCTTCTTCTGCATCGAGGTGAACAGCGGCAACGCGGTCTTCGCCAGGATGCCGAGGAACACCACCATGAGCGGCACGATCACGAGCAGCGTGGCCGAGAGCGGCACGTCCTGGCGCAGCGCCATGATGACGCCGCCGATGCCCATGAACGGCGCGAGGATCATCACGTTCAGGCTCATGAGCACGACCATCTGGATCTGCTGGACGTCGTTGGTGTTGCGGGTGATGAGCGACGGCGTGCCGAAGCGGTTGACCTCGGTCTGCGAGAACGAGCCCACGCGACGGAAGATGGCGGCGCGCAGGTCGCGCCCGAACGCCATCGACGAGTACGAGCCGAAGTACACGCTCACGATCGAGATGATGCCGAGGACCAGCGTGACGGCGAGCATGAGGCCGCCGATGCGCAGGATGGCGGCGGTGTCGCCCTTGGCCACGCCGTCGTTGATGATGTCGGCGTTGAGTTCCGGCAGGTACAGGCCACCGATCGCCTGCACGAGCAGCAGCAGCATCACGAGCGCTACGCGCCAGCGGTACGGCTTCAGGTAGGTCTTGAGCAGCGAGATCATCGGGAGGCGTCCTCCGTCCGGTGGTGCGGGCAGTGGGCGCGCCGGTCCTCGTGCGCGCGGGAGAGCACGTCGCGCAACGCCTCCATGCCGCGCTCGATGGCAGCGAGTTCGCCGGCGCTCGCATCGGAGAACACCGACTCCATGTGGTCGACGCCGGCGACCATGAAGCCGCGCATCGCGTCGGCACCCGCGTCGGTCAGCGTGAGCAGGACGCGGCGGCGGTCGGCGGGGTCGGTGGAGCGCCCGATCCACCCGTGCCGCTCGAGCGCCGACACCATCTTGGAGACCGTCGGCGCCGAGACCTGCATGCGCTCGGCGAGCTCACTCGCGGTCACACCGCCGCCGTGCATCGACATGAGCGCCTTGAAGTGCGACGGGTGCACGCCGACGCGCTCGCGCAGGCCGGCGGCGAGCGTGCCCATCGCCCACGGGACGGTACGCGCGGTCACGCGGGCGACCCGGCGCGCCGGGGACTCGTCCGGGTCGGGTTCGAGGTCGTGGAAGTGGTGGGGTCCGGCCATGGTTCGCCC
>VAUM01000274.1 GCA_005774595.1 Actinomycetota bacterium | reverse complement strand
GTTCTGGGGCTCGGTCGTCCTCCACGCCAGCATCGTGGTGATCGCGGTGGGCGGCGTCTGCACCGGGCTCACTGCGTTCTCAGGCGAGCTCGCGCTCGCTGAGGGGCAGTCCGTCGTGGACTCGCGCGGGGCGTACTACGCCGTGACCAGGGAGCCCGCAATCGGGAGCGCGTTCACGGGAGCGCGCATCGGCCTGAGTGAGATGTCGGTCGAGTACCACGCGGGGCAGGTCGTCTCGGCGGTCGCGCGCATGCATGCGGCGGATCAGGCGGGGCGTTCGTTCGAGAAGGACGTCAGTGTCAACCATCCGCTCGACGTTGCCGGCAAGTCGTACCTGTTGCTCGACACGGGGTATGCGGTGGCGCTCTCCTTGCGCTCCGAGCTCGGGACGGCGGACCCGATGGTGGTGAACCTCGCCGCCGAGACACCCGCCGGCTGGCATGACTCGGTCGCCCTCGGCGCCGCGCAGGCTGGAGGCGGCATGCTCGTCGCGGAGATGACGGCGACGCCGGCCCCGCTCGGGCCCGGCGAGCCGATGCCGGCGGACGCGCTCAAGGTGCGGGACCCGCGACTCAGCGTGACGGTGACGAGCATCTCACCGACGGGCGGCCCGTCGTCGGTCCTCTGGGAGGGCGTGCTCGCCCGCGGGCAGTCCGCGCCGCTCCCCGCGGGGTCGCTCGTGTTCGAGGATCTTGGACTGTGGAACAGCTACCTCGTCCGGGGCGAGCCCGCGCGCTGGATCACGTACGTCGGCTTCTACCTGTGCATCATCGGTGCCGCCTGGAGGTTCGCCGTGCCGGAGCGGCGGCTGGTCGTGCTGGTGCGTCGGTCCGCGGAGGGACACGAGCTGGCGGTATCGAGGAGTGCGCGGCCGTGGTCGTTCTCGGAGCGTTCCGATGCTGCGATGGTCTCCGAGTTGCTCAGGGGTGTCGGCGAGGAATGCCTGGAGGATCCGGCATGAGTCTGGCTGAGAGCGTCACCTTCTGGGGTGCGGTCGCGCTGTACGTCGCGGGCGTCGTCACGATGTTCGGCGGGGTCGTCTTCGGCCGGCGCCGGCTGGTCGAGGCCTCGACGGTGGTCGTCGCCGTCGGACTGTCGGTGCATGCTGCCGCCATCGCCGCGCGCTGGTCCGCGTCGGGGCACTTCCCGTACATCGAAGACTACGAGAACGTGCTGGTCGGGACGTTCGTGATGGTCGCCGCGTACCTGCTGGTCACGTGGCGCTGGCGCGGGCTCGCCGTGGCGGGCGTGCTGGTGCTGCCGGTCACGCTGCTCACGATGGGCTACGGGGTCACCCAGTACACCGGAGTGTCCCCGGTCACCCCCGTCTACCAGAGCGCGTGGCTCGTCGTCCACGTGACGTTCGCGTGGATCACCTACGCGACGTACTCCGCGGTGGCCGGGCTCGCGGTGGCCCTCCTCGTGAGGGACCGTGCGGAGCGGCGAGGCGTGCAGCCGGCGGGTGTGCCGGCGTGGATCCCAGCCTCGGAACGCATCGACTCGCTGTCATTCCGCCTGGTCGCCTTCGGGTTCCTGAACAACGCGGTGATGATCGCGTCGGGGGCGATCTGGGCGTACCGCCTGTGGGGCTCCTACTGGAGGTGGGACCCGGTCGAGACGTGGTCGCTGCTGACCTGGCTGGCGTACGGCCTTTACATGCACGCTCATCTCACGCTCGGCTGGCGCGGGCGCCGCCTGGCTTGGCTCGCCCTGTTCGCGCTGTTCGGCGTGCTGATGACGTTCTGGGGCGTGCAGATCCTGCCGAACACCTATCACCTGTTCGACAGCATCGGGACCGGCATCGTGTCCAGGCCGGGAGGGTGACCCGTACGTGCGCATCACACTCATCTCCCCGCCGTTCGGTGAGGGTGGCCAGAAGTCCAAGGGCCTGCCGATCGCGCCGCCGGTCCTCGAGTACCTTGCGGCGCTGACCGAGCAGGTCCGGCCCGGCGAGCACTCGGTCGCGCTCGTCGACGCCAACCTGCGCGACTTCGACCCGCATACCTCCGACGCGGACCTCGTCGGCATGACGGTGCTGACGCCGCAGGCTCCGTGGGCGTACCGCACGGCCGGCGTCCTGCGCTCGCGGGGCATCGCGGTGGTGCTCGGCGGCATCCATGTCCACGCGCTGCCGGACGAGGCCGCCGCACACGCGGACGCGATCGTGATCGGCGAGGCGGAGACGATCTGGGGCGGCGTGCTGGACGACGCCGTCGCGGGCGCGCTGAGGCCGCGCTACCACGGCCCGTACGCGCCGCTGGAGCACCTTCCGCGGCCGCGCACCGACCTGCTGCCCGATCACTACCAGTTCGGCTCGTTCTTCACTTCGCGCGGGTGCCCGCACTCGTGCGCGTTCTGCTCGGTGCACGAGTTCTTCGGCCGCACGGTGCGGATGCGTCCGGTCGACGAGGTGGTCGGCGAGGTGGCAGCGAGCCGCAAGCGGCTGTTCTGGAACATCGACGACAACGTCTGGGGCGTGAACGTCGCGCGCTCGATCGAGTTGTACAAGGCGATGGCGGACGGAGTGCACGGCAAGTGGTGGTTCGGCTCGGGAGACCTCGTCACCATCGGCCACTCGCGCGCCGACGAGCTGCTGACGTGGGCAAGACGCGCCGGCATGACCGCGGCGATGGTCGGCTACGAGTCCGACAACCCGCTCGTGCTCGAGGAGCTCGACGCCACCA
>VAUM01000273.1 GCA_005774595.1 Actinomycetota bacterium | reverse complement strand
GTGTCGAGCGCATCGAGCATGGAGTTGATGTTCCGCTCGATCGAGGTGAGCTCGTCGGTGCCTTCGACGGGGACACGCGCCTCGACCCCGGCCGCCTCGACCCGGTGGAGGAAGCTGGACAGGTTCTTGAGCCGTCGCAGGACCGAACGGTCGAGGACGATGAGGTTCGCGGCGACCAGCACGAGGCCTGCCGCGATGAATGCGGCCGCGAACAGCCCGAGCGTGTTGCGGCTCTCGCGGTATGCGGAGCGGTCGGCGACGCCGCGGATGATCGCGGTGCCGCCGCCGCCGAAGAGAGGCATCTGCACGTAGGTCGCGAGGAGGTCGTCGTTGAGCGGGGCGACCGCGCGGTCGCTCCCGCTGGCGGCGAGCCGGCCGACCGCCCCGGCGACGTCCGCGGGATTCGAGCCCGATGGCAGGTACACGGTCGTGGTCAGTCCCGTGGTCTGGCTGAGCGCGGTGATCTCCGCCGCGTCGAGGAACCGCCCGACGAGAAGCCAACCGTTCGCCGGAGCGTCGAGGGCGTTGTTCGTGATGGGGTGGACCGCCACGAGGAGGGCCCCTTGGCGCGTCTGGAGGATGCCTCCGGTCGCTTCGAGTGTCGCCAGCGGTGCCGTGCGGGCGGCGGTGGCGCATGCGGCCGCCAGGTCCGCCGGCAGATCCCGTTCGCCCCCACCCTCCAGGTCGCTGCCGCCCGCGAAGAGGATGCGGCCCGAGGCGTCGGCGATGACGAACACGTCGGCTCTCAGGTTCGCCAGGGCGTCGGTCATCAGGTTGTCGGTCGGGTACTCGGGGTACTCGCCGGCTACGTACTGGTAGGTGTCGTCCCATGGCGCCCAGTCGCCGGACACGGACTGGAGTCGGGACAGCTCGGCGCGCACCGCCTGGACGATTCGTGTGGCCGCCGCGGCGCCGTCCCGCGCCTCGAGGGTCCCGAACGACCGCTCGGTGATGGAGCTGACCGCGCCGAAGAGCGCGAGGAACAGCACCGCGAGCGTGACGGCCGTAGCCAGGAACGTGCGTGTGCGCAACGCCACGCGCCGCCTCCTCCGGTCGGCGACCCCCCCTTGCGGCACGAGCACTTTGCGTCCGAGAGGGATATACCGATTCCGGCGGTCGGCCAACCACAGCGCGGCCGCCCCTGCGATAATGGACGTGCACGCCCGCGCCGGCGTAGGGGGCATCGCCATGATCGACCGCTACACCCGTCCCGAGATGGGCGCCATCTGGGACCTCGCGAACAAGTTCGAGATCTGGAGGCGCATCGAGGTGCTCGCGTGCGAGGCGCAGGCCGAGCTCGGCATCGTGCCCGCCGAGGACCTCGCCGTCATCCGGGAGAAGGCCGCGTTCGACGTCGAGCGCATCGACGAGCTCGAGGCCACGCTGAACCACGACGTCATCGCGTTCCTCACGAACATGGCCGAGTACATCGACGAGGGCCTTTCCGAGGACGACCCGAAGCCGAGCCGCTGGGTGCACTACGGCATGACCAGCTCGGACCTCGGCGACACCGCGCTGTGCGTGCAGATGACGCAGGCTCAGGACCTCATCATCGAGGACGTCCGCCGCTTGGGGCGCATCTGCAAGCGGCGCGCGCAGGAGTTCCGCGAGACGCTGTGCGTCGGCCGCACGCACGGCATCCACGCCGAGCCGATGACGTTCGGCATGAAGTGGGCCGCGTGGGCGCAGGCCCTGAAGCGCGCGGAGCAGCGCCTCATCGCTACCCGGCGCTACTCGTGCGCGTGGGGCGCGATCTCAGGCGCGGTCGGGTCGTACAGCAACATCGACCCGAGCGTCGAGGAGTACGTCTGCGACAAGCTCGGCCTGATCCCCGACCCGACCTCCACGCAGGTCATCGCCCGCGACCGGCACGCGCACACGCTGGCGGTGCTGGCCACGGTCGCTGCCACCGCCGAGTGGATCGCCACCGAGGTCCGCGCGCTGCAGAAGTCCGACACCATCGAGGCCGAGGAGCCGTTCACCGCCGGGCAGAAGGGCAGCTCGGCGATGCCGCACAAGCGCAACCCGATCACCGCCGAGCGCGTCTGCGGGCTCGCGCGCGTGGTGAAGGCCAACGCGCAGGTCGGCTTCGACAACGTGGCGCTGTGGCACGAGCGCGACATCTCGCACTCGTCGGCCGAGCGCGTCGTGCTCGCGGACTCGTTCATCGCAACCGACTACCTGCTCGGCAAGCTCGAGTGGGTGCTCGACGGGCTCGTCGTCTACCCGGAGGTCATGAAGGCGAACCTCGAGAAGACGCGCGGGCTCATCTACAGCTCGCGCGTGCTGCTCGCGATGGTGGACACCGGCATGCTGCGCGAGGAGGCGTACGCGGTGGTGCAGGCCAACGCGATGGTGGTGTGGGACGACATCCAGAACGCCCGCCGAGGCAAGTCCTTCCGCGAACTGCTCGAGGCCGACGGCGACTGCCCGCTGACGGCCGAGCAGCTCGACGAGATCTTCGACCCGTGGGCGTTCCTCGCGCGGTCGCACGTGGTGTTCGACCGGCTGGAGAGCGTGACGTTCTAGGAGCCTCCCGGGTCGCTGCCCCACCTGGCACGCCCCGTGCTATAGTTCGCCCTGCTAACCGTTAGGAGGGCGAACCATGACCGGACCCCACCATTTCCACGACCTCGAACCCGACCCGGACGAGTCACCTGCGCGCCGGGTCGCTCGCGTCACCGCC
>VAUM01000272.1 GCA_005774595.1 Actinomycetota bacterium | reverse complement strand
ACCGCGAGCAGCTGGCGCACGTCGTCGAAGTGCAGGCCGGTGGTCGGCTCGTCGAGGATGTAGAACGTCCGCCCGGTGCTGCGCCGCTGCAGCTCGCTCGCGAGCTTCACGCGCTGCGCCTCGCCGCCCGACAGCGTCGTCGCCGGCTGGCCGAGCTTCACGTAGCCGAGGCCGACGTCGTACAGCGTCTGCAGCTTGCGGCGGATCGGCGGGATGTTCTCGAAGAACGACAGCGCCTCCTCCACGCTCATCCCGAGGAGGTCGGAGACGTTCTTGCCCTTGTAGCGGACCTGGAGCGTCTCGCGGTTGTAGCGCGCGCCGTGGCACACCTCGCACGGCACGTAGACGTCGGGCAGGAAGTGCATCTCGATCTTGATCTGCCCGTCGCCCTTGCACGCCTCGCAGCGTCCGCCGGCGACGTTGAACGAGAACCGCCCCGGCGAGTAGCCGCGCGTCTTCGACTCGGGCACCGAGGAGAACAGCGAGCGCACGTCGTCCCACAGGCCCGTGTATGTGGCGGGGTTCGAGCGCGGCGTGCGGCCGATGGGCGATTGGTCGATGTCGATGACCTTGTCGATGAGCTCCACGCCCTCGAGCTTGCGGTACTTGCCCGTGCGCTGTCGCGCGCGCTGGACCGCGTTGGACAGCGCCGGCGCGAGCGTGTCGGTCACGAGCGAGCTCTTGCCCGAGCCGGACACGCCGGTGATGACGGTCATCTGCCCGAGCGGGAACTCGACGTCCACCCCGCGCAGGTTGTGCTCGCACGCGCCGAGCAGGCGGATCGCACCGCGCTGGCCGGTGTCGCGCCGGGCCTCCGGCATCGGAATCGAGCGCCGGCCGGTCAGGTACGCGCCGGTCAGCGACTCGGCGCACTCCATCATCGCCTCGGGCGGCCCGACGCAGACGACCTCGCCGCCGTGCTCGCCTGCGCCCGGCCCCATGTCGACCACGAAGTCGGCTGCGCGTATGGTCTCCTCGTCGTGCTCGACGACGATGACCGTGTTGCCGAGGTCGCGCAGCCGCTCCAGCGTGGCGATCAGCCGCGCGTTGTCGCGCTGGTGCAGGCCGATCGACGGCTCGTCGAGGATGTAGAGCACGCCCATGAGCCCCGAGCCGATCTGCGTGGCGAGCCGGATGCGCTGGGCCTCACCGCCCGAGAGCGTCGCCGTGGCGCGGTCGAGCGTGAGGTAGTCGAGCCCGACGTCCACGAGGAAGCGCAGCCGCTCGACGATCTCCTTGATGACCCGCCGCGCGATGACCTCCTCGCGCTCCGTGAGCGTCACGCCGCCGAAGAACTCCAGCGAGGCCTTCGCCGACATCGTCGTGACCTCGTGGATGTTCACGCCCCCGAACGTCACGGCGAGGATCTCGGGCTTGAGGCGCGCGCCCTTGCAGGTGTTGCACGGGATGACGCTCATGAACTCCTCGAGCTTCTCCTTGCTGCCCTCGGACTCGGTCTCCTCCCACCGGCGCGCAATGGCGTTCAGCGCGCCCTCGAAGCGCGAGTACCAGTGCGTCTCGCGCCCGTCGCGCGTGGTGTAGTCCACGCGGATGCGCGTGTCGCCCAAGCCCTTGAGGAACGCGTCCTGGACCGCCTTCGGCAGGTCCTTCCACGGCGTGCCGAGGTCGATGCCGAGGTGCGCGGCGACGGCGGCGTGCATCTGCGGGTAGTACGTCTGGCCGCTCGCGAAGGGCTTGATGGCGCCTTCGGCCACCGACAGCGTCACGTCGGGCACGATGAGCAGCGGGTCGGGCTCGAGGCGCGAGCCGAGGCCGGCGCAGTCCGGGCAGGCGCCGTACGGCGCGTTGAACGAGAAGTCGCGCGGCGCGAGCTCGTCCATCGACACGCCGTGCACCGGGCACGCGAGCGCCTGCGAGAACGGCAGCTCCTCGCCGTCGACGACGGCCACGGTGAGCGTGCCGCCGGTCAGCCGCAGCGCCATCTCGACGCTCTCGGCCAGCCGCCCGCGGATGCCGTCCTTCATCACGAGCCGGTCGATGACCACGTCGATGTCGTGCTTGTACTTCCTGTCGAGCGCGATCTCGTCTGCCAGCTCGCGCATCTCGCGGTCGATGCGCACGCGCGTGAAGCCCTCGCGCTTCAGGTCGTCGAGCATCTTGCCGTACTCGCCCTTGCGGCCCTTCACGACCGGCGCGAGCACGAGGAACTTCGTGCCCTCCTCGAGCTCGAGGATGCGGTCAACGATCTGGTCCGAGGTCTGCCGGCGGATCTCGCGGCCGCAGATCGGGCAGTGCGGGATGCCGACGCGCGCGAACAGCAGCCGCAGGTAGTCGTAGATCTCGGTGACGGTGCCCACCGTGGAGCGCGGGTTGCGGCTGGTGGTCTTCTGGTCGATGGAGACCGCCGGCGACAGGCCCTCGATGTGGTCGACGTCGGGCTTGTCCATCTGGCCGAGGAACTGCCGCGCGTACGCGGACAGCGACTCGACGTAGCGGCGCTGACCCTCCGCGTAGATGGTGTCGAACGCGAGCGAGGACTTGCCCGAGCCGGACAGGCCGGTGATCACGACGAGGCGGTCGCGGGGGATCTCGAGGTCGAAGCCCTTGAGGTTGTGCTCGCGGGCCCCGCGTATGGAGATGGATTCGAGAGGCAAAGTCGGCTCCTGTGAGAGGTCGCGGTTGCGGGCGACCTCTGAGTATACGCCGTAGGAATGGGGAGATGATCTGCGTCACGTGCGGGTCATCAAGAACAGGAGCGGCC
>VAUM01000271.1 GCA_005774595.1 Actinomycetota bacterium | reverse complement strand
GGGCGGCGGCCCCGGGCCGCCTGGCCTCGCGGGGCGGCGGTCCCCGCGCCAGGGGCTGACGATCTCGCCCGCGGGGTGGCCCCGGAGGCTCCCGGTGCGGTGCGCGGACGCGGCCTCGGCGGCTCTCGCCGCCCGCCGCCGTCCCTCGATCCGCTCCCGCGTGAGTCCATGCGCTCCGTCCGCCCAAGGCCCGCGCTCGGGGGCGGGCGCGGCTGTCTTGCGTGCTAGTATGACCTGCGACACGGGCCCGGCGCCACGCGTCGTGACCCAGATGTTGACCGCGGACGCGGAAGGCGGCCAGCGCCGTGCTCCCTGCTTCAGAACAGCTCCACATCCTCGAGAGCGGCGCCGCCGGCATCGTCCCGCGCGACGCGTTCGTCACCAAGCTCGAGAGCGGCCGGCCGCTGCGCGCCAAGCTCGGCGTCGACCCCACGGCGCCCGATCTGCACCTCGGACATGCGGTGCCGCTGCGCAAGCTGCGGCAGTTCCAGGACCTCGGTCACACGGTCGTGCTCATCATCGGCGACTTCACCGCGCTCATCGGCGACCCGTCGGGCCGCAGCACCACCCGTCCCGCGCTCACGCCCGAGCAGGTCGAGGCGAACGCCGCGACCTACATCGACCAGGCGTTCCGCATCCTCGATCCGGACCGCACGGAGATGCGCCGCAACTCCGAGTGGCTCGCGCCGCTCGGCTTCGCGGACCTGCTGCGGCTCACCAGCCAGTTCACGGTCGCGCGCATCCTCGAGCGCGACGACTTCGCCAAGCGCTACGCAGCGCAGCAGTCCATCTCGCTGCACGAGTTCCTCTACCCGGTCGCGCAGGCGTACGACTCCGTGGCGATCTCGGCCGATGTCGAGCTCGGCGGGACCGACCAGCTGTTCAACCTGCTCGCGGGGCGCGAGCTCATGGAGAAGCAAAGGATGGAGCCGCAGGTCTGCCTGACGCTCCCGCTGCTCGAGGGCACCGACGGCGTCCAGAAGATGAGCAAGAGCTACGGCAACTACGTCGGGCTCACGGATGGGCCGGCCGACATGTTCGGCAAGGTCATGTCGATCCCCGACTCGCTCATGCCGAAGTACTACCGCCTCTGCACGTCGCTGGCGGTCGCCGAGGTGGAGGCGATCGAGGCCGCGCTGGCCGACGGCTCCGCGCATCCCAACGCCGCCAAGCGCCGCCTCGCGCGCGAGATCGTCGCGCTGTACCACGACGCCGACGAGGCAGCCGCCGCGGAGGCCGCGTTCGACCGCGTATTCAAGGACCACGCGGCCCCCGCCGATGTAGCCGAGATGGCCGTCGAGTTCGCCGACCCCGTCTACCTTCCCGGCCTGCTCGCGGAGATCGGGCTGGTCAGCTCGGCTTCGGAAGGTCGCCGGCAGATCGATGCCGGGGCAGTCAAGGCCGATGGCGAACCCTTCGCCGCGGACGTCTACGAGGTCGCGCGCGCAAGCGTCGAGGGCCGCGTCATCCAGGTCGGCAAGCGGCGTTTCGCGCGCCCCGTTTCGCGGTAGGGACCTGCGTAGATTCCGTATTGCGCGGGGCTATCCACGATGGTACGATGTCCGTCGCTCCTTTCTCAGGTTGGCGACGCTTGGAGCCATCTTGATAGACCCGACCGCTTCGGAGACAGCCGCATAGGGGTACGCACGCCACGCACAGCGCGGCTGCGGCCGCCGATGGGACGCCTCCGATGCACCTCGGAGGCGTTCGTGTCTTTTCGGGTTGGCGGGTGCGCTGAGAGGGGAAGAAGTAGTCGTTGACAGCGGGGCCGGAGGTCGGTAACATCTCCGCCCGTTGCGCCTGAACCTTGAAAACCGGATACCGAGACGAGCCAGTTCAGGTCCGATCCATCGGGCCTGACACCAATCACGTCATGCCGAGAGGGTCCACAACAGGCCAAACCGGCACGACATTGTTTGCCCGAACCGCCGAGGCCTTCCTTTGGGCGCCGGCAGGCGGGCAGATCCGGATACATTCCGGGACTTACCTTCGTGGAACACAGGCTTTCGGGCCTGTGACCGATTCAACGGAGAGTTTGATCCTGGCTCAGGATGAACGCTGGCGGCGTGCTTAACACATGCAAGTCGAACGGTAAGGCCCCTTCGGGGGTACACGAGTGGCGAACGGGTGAGTAACACGTGGGCAATCTGCCCTTCTCTCCGGGATAACTCAGGGAAACTTGAGCTAATACCGGATACTCCGGGACGATCGCATGGTCGACCCGGGAAAGCCCCGACGGAGAAGGATGAGCCCGCGGCCCATTAGCTTGTTGGTGAGGTAACGGCTCACCAAGGCTGCGATGGGTAGCCGAGCTGAGAGGCTGATCGGCCACACTGGGACTGAGACACGGCCCAGACTCCTACGGGAGGCAGCAGTGGGGAATTTTGCGCAATGGGCGAAAGCCTGACGCAGCAACGCCGCGTGCGGGATGAAGGCCTTCGGGTTGTAAACCGCTTTCAGCAGGGACGAAACTGACGGTACCTGCAGAAGAAGCCCCGGCTAACTACGTGCCAGCAGCCGCGGTAATACGTAGGGGGCAAGCGTTATCCGGATTCATTGGGCGTAAAGCGCGCGTAGGCGGCTTGTTAAGCGAGGTGTGAAAACCGGGGGCTCAACCCGCGGCCTGCACCTCGAACTGGCAGGCTTGAGTCTGGTAGAGGAAAGTGGAATTCCCAGTGTAGCGGTGAAATGCGCAGATATTGGGAGGAACACCAGTGGCGAAGGCGGC
>VAUM01000270.1 GCA_005774595.1 Actinomycetota bacterium | reverse complement strand
GGCGGGTAGAGGCCGTCGGTGGCGCGATCGGTGAGCGGGGAGCCGGCCACCGCGGTGCGCCGGCCCAGGATGTCCCCCGCCTCCTTCGGGTCGAAATCCGGCGCCGACGCGAGCGCCAGCACGGCGCCCGTGCGCGGGTCGAGCACCACGACCGCGCCGCGATGTCCCGCGAGCGCCGCCTCGGCGGCCTCCTGCACGCGCGAGTCGAGCGTGAGCACGACGTCGTTGCCGGGCACGGGGACGCCGGCAGCCTCGTCGATGAGGTCGCCGACGTTCGAGTACGCGCGCTCGGAGAGCAGCGCGTCGTTCATCGCCGCCTCGATGCCGGCGCGGCCGTACTTCGCGTCCCAGTATCCGAGCACATGCGAGGCGAACGCACCCTCCGGGTACTCGCGTTCGTAGGCGTCGCCACGCTTCACCGAGCGGGCGAGGACCTTGCCGTCGGTCGTGACGACCTCTCCGCGCGGCCGCGCCATCTCCTCGGCCAGCCCGCGGGTGTTCGCGGGGTTCGCCGCCAGCGCGTCGGCCTGGAACACCTGCACCCACGTGAGGTTCACGATGAGCGCGACGAACAACAGCGACAGCGCCCCGGTGACGCCGCGCACGCGCAGCGCGAGCGCGACCCGACCGAGTGCGCCGGTGAGCCCGGCCTCGGGCACCTCCTCGCCGCGCGGCGCGTCGCCCGCCCGCATGAGCAGCGCGAGCAGGATGAAGTTCGACAGCATCGACGAGCCGCCGTAGCTCACGAACGGCAGCGTGATGCCGGTCAGCGGGATGAGCCGCGTCACGCCGCCGATGATGACGAACGTCTGCAGTCCGAGCGTCGCGACCAGCCCGGCGGCCGTCAGCGCGTTCATGTCCGAGCGCGCGCGGACCGCCGTTGCCATGCCGCGTGCGCACAGGGCGAAGTACGCGAGGATGAGCGCCGCGCCTCCGAGCAGCCCGATCTCCTCGGCGATGGCCGTGAAGATGAAGTCCGTGGCCACGAACGGGATACGTCCGGGGAAGCCGTGCCCGATTCCGGTACCCAGCATCCCGCCGGCGCCGAGCGCGAACAGCGACTGCACGAGCTGGTAGCCGCGCCCGGCGGCGTCGGCGAACGGGTCGAGCCAGATGGCGATGCGCGACTGCACGTGCGTGAACACCGCGTACGCGGCGCTCGCGCCCGCGCCGAACAGCCCGAGGCCCACGAGCACGTACGCCGGCCGCCCGGTGGCCGCGTAGATCATCACGAGGAAGACGCCGAAGAACAGCAGCGAACTGCCGAGGTCCCGCTCGGCGACGAGCACGACGAGCGAGACTGCCCACATCGCCAGCAGTGGCCCGAGCCGTCGCGCCGGCGGCAGCCAGACGCCGAGCGCGCGCTTCGTGGAGACGGAGAGCACCTCGCGGTTCTCGGACAGGTAGGCCGCGAAGAACAGCACGAGCAGGATCTTGGCGACCTCCGCGGGCTGGAACGACATGCCGCCGACGCGAAGCCACAGCTTGGCGCCGTTGACCTCCCGGCCGATCACCGCGGGCAGCAGCAGGAGCACCACGCCCGCGAGCGCGGTCGTGTACTTGTAGCGCGCGAGCGTCTCGAGCGAGGGCACGAGCACGAGCGTGGCCGCCATCACCGCCACGCCCGCGAACAGCCACAGCACCTGGGCGGTCGCGAGCGCCGGGTCGAGCCGCGTCAGGAACGCGAGCCCGACGCCCGACAGCAGCGCGGCGATCGGGAGCGCCGCGGGGTCGGCGTTGCGGGCGAACCGGCGCGCGACGGCGTGCGCCACGAGGAACGCGCCGAGCAGGCCGCCGGGCACGGCGAGGTCCGTCCACGCGACGGTCCGGTCCGACGCCCCGTGCACGAGCGCGAATGCGAGTGCGATCACGGGCATGGCGGCGAGCAGCAGGAGTAGCTCCGTGTCCCGGCGCGTGCGCACCGCGAGGCTCACGGCGCCGGCACCCCCGGCGCGGCGGTCGCGGGCGCGGACGTCGTGTCTGCCGCGAGCGTGCGGTACAGCGCGACCGCCTCCCAAGCATCCGCGAGGTCCTTCAGCGGGATGCCATCGGCGAGGCGCGCGGCGCGGTCCGGCGGCAGCGCGGAGACCGGGATCGTGGTCTCGGCCTCGCGCCATGCGAGCCGCACGCCGGCGAAGTCACCCTGTACGCCCCGGTAGACGACGACCACGCCGTTCTCGGCGGCGAGGTACGCCCGCGAGCGCGCGTACGCCCACGCGCCCCAGCCCGCGCTGGCCACGAGCGCGACGAAGACGAGCACCCACAGCAGAGGAGCGGCGCGGCGCGCGGCGTCGATGCCGCTGCGCGCGGGCTCCTCTCCGGCGCCGACCTCGACCACCACGACCGTGACGTTGTCCTGCCCGCCCGCGTCGATCGCGGCGTCGGCGAGCGCGCGTGCGGTCACGCCGGGGTCCGCGTAGGCGCCGAGGAGCCGCGCGATCTCAGGGTCCTCGATCATGCCGTGCAGGCCGTCCGTGCACAGGAGCAGCCGGTCGCCGGGCCGCGCCTGGACCTCGTAGGTGTCGACCGGCATGTTCGCGTCGGTGCCCAGCGCGCGCGTGATGACGCTGCGGTTCGGGTGGACGCGCGCCTCGGCCTCGGAGATGGTCCCGGACCGCACGAGGTCGGCGACCATCGAGTGGTCCAGCGTCAGGCGCGTCAGCGTCCCGTTCGAGAGCAGGTACGCGCGCGAGTCGCCCGCGTGCGCGAGCACGATGTGCGTGCCGGCG
>VAUM01000269.1 GCA_005774595.1 Actinomycetota bacterium | reverse complement strand
CTGTGCGACGTGCGCGGCCTCGCGCTCGTCGAGGACTGCGCCCAGGCGCTCGGCGCGTCGTTCGCTGGAGCGCCCGTCGGCACCGTCGGCGACGCGGCCGCGTTCTCGTTCTGCCAGGACAAGATCATGACGACCGGCGGCGAGGGCGGCATGCTCGTCACGCGCGACGCGGACCTGTGGGAGCGCTGCTGGTCGTACAAGGACCACGGCAAGACGGTCCGCGCGCTCGACGCCGAGAACAGCGCTCCCGCGCCGGGCTTCCGCTGGCTGCACGAGCGCTTCGGCACGAACTGGCGCATGACCGAGATGCAGGCCGCGATCGGCTCAACCGCGCTGTCGAAGGTGCCCGGCTGGGTGGAGACGCGTCGCGCGCATGCGGCCGCCCTCGACGACGCGTTCGCCGCGATGCCGGCGCTCCGCCGCCCGGCGCCGCCCGCCGAGGCGTACCACGCGTGCTACCGGCACTACGCCTACGTGCGGCCCGAGGCGCTCGCCGACGGCTGGGACCGCGAGCGCATCGCTGCCGCCGTCATGGCCGAGGGCGTGCCGTGCGGCGTCGGCTCCTGCCCCGAGATCTACCTTGAGGAGGCGTTCGAGGGCGTCCGCCCGGCCGAGCGCCTCGCCGTTGCGCGCGAGCTGGGCGAGACGTCGCTGGCGTTCCTCGTGCACCCGACGCTGACGGGCGCCGACGTCGCGGACACCGCCGAGGCGGTCGCGAAGGTGATGGCGGTGGCCTCGCGATGAGCGGGCCGGCCGAGCGCAAGGGGATCCTGAACCGCCCGCTCGCCGCGCCGCTGGGCCTGGCGTCGCTCGACGCGTTCGTGATCGCGGGCGCGGTGGCGCTCGCGTACTGGATGCGGTTCGAGGGCGAGGTGCCCGCGCGCTTCGCGGCCACGGCGCCGTGGATGATGGGCGGCGCGCTCGCCGCATACCTCGCGGCGCTCGCCGCGATGCGCCTGTACAGCCACGTGTGGCGTCACGCCGGCGCCGACGTGCTCATCAAGATGACCGCGGCTGTCGCCGCCGCCACCGCCGTGCTCGGCGGTCTCGACGTCGCGCTCCCGCGCACCGGCGCGCTGGCCGGGGTGCGCATCGCGCCCCTCGGGGTGATCGTCGCGACCGGCGTGCTCGTCTTCCTCGGCTGCAGCGCGCTGCGCCTGCTCTCGCGCACGGTCGCGTACGTCCAGGCGCGCACGCCCGCCGCCGACGCGCGCCGCGTGCTCATCGTCGGCGCGGGCGACGCGGGTTCGCTGCTGCTGCGCGACGTCGACAACCAGCCCGAGCTGAAGTGGCGCGTCGTCGGCTTCCTCGACGACGACCCCGCCAAGGCCGGGCGCCTCATCCGGGGCGTGCGCGTGCTCGGGCCGATCTCAGCGCTGGCCGCCACGGTCGAGCGCGAGCGGGTCGACGAGGTGTTCGTCGCGATGCCCGGGGCGTCGCAGGACGCCCGGCGCGTGGTCGTCGACGAGTGCGCGCGCATCGGCGTCCGCACGCGCGTGGTGCGCCTGTTCGCGGGCGAGGCCGAGACGGTGGGCGTCGCGGACCTGTCTGCCGTCACGGTCGAGGATCTGCTCGGCCGCGAGCCGGTCGAGATCGACACCGCGGGCATCGCAGGGACGATCGCCGGGAAGCGCGTGCTCGTCACCGGCGCCGCCGGGTCGATCGGCAGCGAGCTCGCACGGCAGGTGCTCGCGCTCGGGCCGTCCGCGCTCACGCTGGCCGACGTCGACGAGAGCCGGCTCTACGAGCTCTATCTCGAGTTGCGCCGCGGTGGTTCCGAGGCGCCCGCGATGCGCATCTGCGACGTGCGCGACCTCGACAAGACCGCACGCGTCATCGCCGAGACCGCGCCCGACGTGGTCTTCCACGCCGCCGCCTACAAGCACGTGCCGCTGATGGAGATCGAGCCGGACGAGGCGGTGCGAGCCAACGTGCTCGGCACGCGCAACGTCATCCGCGCCTGCGAGCAGGCCGGCGTGGGCCACTTCGTGCTCATCTCGACCGACAAGGCCGTCGACCCCACGAGCGTCATGGGGGCGACGAAGGCCATCGCGGAGCTGCTCGCGTTCGACGCGGCGGCGCGCGGGCGGCTGCGCGTGAGCGCGGTGCGCTTCGGCAACGTGCTCGCCTCGCGCGGGTCGGTGGTGCCGCTGTTCGAGCGCCAGCTGCGCGAGGGCGGGCCGATCACGGTCACGCATCCCGAGGTCACGCGCTACTTCATGACCATCCCCGAGGCCGCCCGGCTCGTTCTGCAGGCGCAGGCCATCAACCGGGGCGGCGACCTGTTCGTCCTCGAGATGGGGGAGCCGGTGCCGATCGTCGACCTCGCGCGCAAGATGATCGCGCTGTCGGGCGCGCACGCCGAGATCGTCTTCACCGGCCTGCGCCCCGCCGAGAAGCTGCACGAGGTGCTCGTCCACGACGAGGGCGGCCTCGCGCCGACCGGCCACGAGAAGGTGCTGCGCGCGGACGCGCCGCCCGCGCCGCCCGCCGGGCTCGACGCGGCCGTGGACGCGCTCGTGGACGCGGCGCGCGCCGGGGATGCCGACGCGGTGCGCGCGGCGCTCGCGGGAGTCGCGCCGGGGTATGCGCCGGAGCGCGCGGGGGAGTGACGCCGCGTCACGGCCGCCGCGGCTACCGCGTCTCGCGCAGGTGCTCGAGGAAGCGCTCGTGCGGGGCCGTGAAGTCGCCCGTGACGTGCTCGCCGGGCGCCACGTCCAGGGTCACGAC
>VAUM01000268.1 GCA_005774595.1 Actinomycetota bacterium | reverse complement strand
CGTCTGTACCGGCCTGATGTTCGTGTGCAGCTGTTGCGGCGGCGTCGCCGCGGTCCTGCCGGCGCTGCTCGGGACGATCTTCGGACTCCTCGGCCTGAAGTCGGTGCGCTACAAGTGGATGGCGATCGTCAGCATCGTCATCGGCGCCCTGACGATCGTCGCGTGGGTCGTGCTCCTCATCCTGTACGGGGCGACGATCGGCCTCGGGGTGCTGTCGAGTCTCGGCGAGAGCGGCTCGTCGTTCACCTACTGACCGAGCCGCCCGCCCGCCCCGCTCACCGGCGCCGGATGGCGCCCGTTGCGCGCGCGCGCCCGTTCATAGGACAATCACTCACTCGCGCCGCCGAGGCGTGAGCGTCCCCCATGCACGAAGGCCCGCCGGCCCGTCCGGCGGACGGGTGAGGAAGGAAGCGCCCATGCAGCAGCTGACGGAGATCCGTTGGCACGCCCGCGCCGGGCAAGGCGCGGTCACAGCCGCGAAGGTCGTCGCCGAGACCGCGCTCTCGGCCGACCAGTTCATGCAGGCGATGCCGGAGTACGGTCCTGAGCGCATGGGGGCGCCGATCAAGGCGTTCACGCGCATCAGCGACCAGCCCATCGAGATCCACAACAACATCGAGTTCCCCGACGTCGTGATCGTGCTCGACGAGTCGCTCCTGGACGTCGTGGACGTCACCGAGGGCGTCAAGCCGGACGGTACGATCATCGTCAACACCTGCTCGCCGGCCGCCGACGTGAAGAAGGCGCTCAAGGTCGCCGATTCCGTCCGGGTGGCCACGGTCGACGCCTCGGGCATCGCGATCGACACCATCAAGCGTGACATCCCCAACACCCCGATCGTCGGTGCGCTCATCAAGGCGTGCGGAGTCATCGACATCGACGTGTTCAAGTCGCTGCTCGCCAAGAACCTCTCAAAGAAGTTCGGCCAGGAGATGATCGACGCGAACTACGCGGCGGTCGACCGGGCCTACGAGGAGGTGCAGGTCTCGTGACCAAGTGGGACATCAGTGGGATCGGGTCCTGGAAGGCGGAGGAGTTCCCGCGCGGGGCGGTCATCCCGGAGTCGGGCAACTCGCGCGACTACGTGACCGGCGGCTGGCGCAGCGAGCGCCCGGTCCGCTCGGAGGAGAAGTGCAACCAGTGCCTGCTGTGCTTCATCTTCTGCCCGGACTCGGCGATCAACGTCGAGAACGAGCAGGTCACCACGTTCAATCTCGACCACTGCAAGGGGTGCGGCGTGTGCGCCGCCGAATGCCCGCAGGACGCCATCGAGATGGTGCCCGAGGGCTGCGAGCTCCCGGGGGTGAACGGCTAGATGCCTACGCAGAAGACGCTCGCCGTCACCGGCAACACCATGGTCGCCGAGGCGATCCGTCAGGCCGCGCCGGACGTGATCCCGGCGTACCCGATCACGCCGCAGACGACCGTGGTCGAGGAGCTCTCGAAGTTCGTCGCCAACGGACGGATGCACGCCGAGTACGTGAACGTCGAGTCGGAGCACTCGGCGATGTCGGCCGCGATCGGCGCGTCGGCGGCCGGCGCGCGCGTCGCGACCGCGACCTCCAGTCAGGGCCTCGCGCTCATGTGGGAGGAGTTGCACATCGCGGCGGGCATGCGCCTGCCGATCGTCATGTTCAACGCCAACCGCGCGCTCTCGGCTCCGATCAACATCCACTGCGACCACAGCGACGTCATGGGCGCGCGCGACACCGGCTGGGTCATCCTGTTCGCCGAGACGGCGCAGGAGGCCTACGACAACACGGTCATGTCGTTCCGCATCGCCGAGCACCCGGACGTGCTGCTCCCGGTCATGTCGACCGCGGACGGCTTCATCACGACGCACGCGATCGACCGCGCCGAGATCATGGACGACGAGACGGTCGCGGCGTTCGTCGGGCAGTACACGCCCGAGTTCGCGCTGCTCGACACCGACAACCCGGTCAGCCACGGCAGCTTCGCGGGCCTCGGCGGACCGTACTTCGAGTTCAAGCGTTCCCAGCGCAACGCCATCGACCGCGCCGCCGGCGTCATCAAGGCGATCGGGGACGAGTGGGCCGGCATCTGCGGCCGCCCCTTCGGCATGGTCGAGACGTTCGGCATGGAGGACGCCGAACTCGCGGTCGTGGTCATCGGCTCGACCGCCGGCAACTGCCGCCACGTCGCGCGCGAACTGCGAGCTGAGGGCGTCAAGGCCGGCGTCGTGAAGGTCCGCTGCTTCCGTCCGTTCCCGGCCGCCGAGCTGGCTGCGGCGCTCGCGGGCGTCAAGGCCGTCGCCGTGCTCGACCGCTCCGAGTCGTTCGGCGCGCAGGGCGGCCCGCTCTTCCTCGAGACGTGCAGCGCGCTGTACGGCGCCGAGAACCGTCCGCCGGTCGTCGACTACGTCTACGGACTCGGCGGCAGCGACGTGAAGCTCGAGCTCATCCGCAGCGTCTACGACGACCTGTCCGCGATCGCATCCGGTGCCGCCGCCGCATCCGGGCTGCGCTACCTCGGCGCCCGGTAGGAGGGAGGCGAGAAATGGCCAATCTGAAGGAACTCACCCATCGCGAGGACCGGCTCTCCGGCGGTCACCGCCTCTGCGCCGGCTGCGGCGCGTCGATCGCGGTGCGCCAGGTGTTGCTCGGCGCCGGCGAGGACCCGGTCGTCGCGGGCTGCGCGACCGGCTGCCTCGAGGTGTCCACGACGATCTACCCGTACTCGTCGTGGAAGACCCCGTTCATCCACAACGCCTTCGAGAACTCGTCGGCCACCATCTCC
>VAUM01000267.1 GCA_005774595.1 Actinomycetota bacterium | reverse complement strand
CAATGCCTCTGGCACGCCTTTCATGTTGATGCCTGATGAATGGTGTTGTGGGAATACGCTTTTCTCGGTTGGCATGATCGACGAAGCACGGGCATTGGCGCGCCGCAATATCGACGCCGTCAAAGCCGCAGGAACCAAGACGTTAATCACCAGCTGTGCCGAGGGGTATCGGATGTGGAAGGTCGATTACCCGAAGATGCTCAATATGGCCACCCAGGACATGGGCTTCAAGGTCATACATCTGGTTGAGTTTGCCGATGCCGCGCTCCAGAAAGGAGCGCTCAAGTTGATCAAGCCGGTAGAGGCGCGGTTGGCCTATCACGATTCGTGCAGCATCAGCAGACTTTCTGATTCCTGGACACCCTGGAAAGGGGAACGGGGATGGATGGGCACTGTCAGTCCTGGGCTTAAGAGACGGCGGGGAACAGAGGGACTGTATGCGCAGCCGAGAAACATTCTGAAAGCCATTCCGGGTGTCGAATTTGTGGAGATGCCCAGAACAAGGGAGAATGCCTTCTGTTGTGGAGCAGGCCGCGGGACAAAGGAGGCCTTCCCACAATTAGCCTCCTTCTCGGCAAAGCACCGATTGGAAGAAGTGATGGATGTAGGCGCAGAAGTGCTGGTCTCCGCCTGCCCCTGGTGTAAGAACAACTTTGCTCAGGCCGCAAAGGAAACCGGAAACCATTTGAAGGTGATGGACATCTCTGAGGTGATTCTGGAATCGATTTAAACTCAAATGCTTGCACCTCCACCCCCCCCTCCCCTCGTCGTCGGCAGCGGCAGATGAGGCTAAGGGACAGGTCTACGCGTGGCCGAGCTTCGTCGTCTACCCGATGGTGTGCACGCTGTTCGGCGCGAAGGCGGTGGCGGTGCCGCTCGCGGGCGACGCCCACGACCTCGACGCCATGCTCGCCGCGGTCACGGACCGCACGCGCCTGCTGTTCGTGTGCAACCCGAACAACCCCACCGGCACGATCGTCCGCAAGCCGGAGTTCGAGATCTTCCTCGCCAAGGTCCCGGAGCACGTGCTCGTCGTGGTCGACGAGGCGTACATCGAGTTCGTGACGGACTCGCACTTCCCCGACGGCATGGCGTACTTCGACGGCGAGCGCCCGCTCGCGGTCCTGCGCACCTTCTCGAAGGCGTACTCGCTCGCCGGCCTGCGCGTCGGCTACGGCGCCATGCCCGAGCCGCTGCGCGAGGCCGTCGACAAGGTCCGCGAGCCGTTCAATGTCAACGCGGTCGCGCAGGCCGCCGCGTTCCACTCGCTCGACGACGACGCCGAGGTGGCCCGCCGCCGCACCGAGAACGCCGAGCAGCTCGCCGCGCTGTGCGCCGCACTCGACCGCCTCGGCGTGACCTACGCGCCCTCGCAGGCGAACTTCGTCTACTTCCACACGGCCAAGCCGGCCGAGGTGTTCGAGGCCCTGCTCGCCGAGGGCGTCATCGTGCGGCAGCTCGGGCCCGCGCCCGCGCTGCGCATGACGATGCCCGCGCCCGGGGACACTGAGTACGTGATAGCAGCGCTCGAGGCCGCGCACGCGGCGCTCGGCGGGTTCTAGACGAAGGGAAGGCACGCAGACATGCTCGTCGTGATGAGGGACCACGCGTCCCAGCAGGAGATACAGCACGTCGTCGACCGGCTGAAGGAGGCGGGCGCGGAGGCGCACCTGTCCGGCGGCGCGGTCAAGACGGTCATCGGCGTGGTGGGGGAGCGCGAGGTCGTGTACTCGCTCGAGCTCGAGGGTCTGCCCGGCGTCGAGGAGGTCGTCCGCGTCCTCAAGCCGTACAAGCTCGTGAGCCGCGACTTCCAGGCGGAGGACACCGTCATCACGGTGGGCACCTCGCGCGTGGGCGCCGCCGACGCGGCGATGATCGCCGGCCCGTGCTCCATCGAGTCCGAGGAGCAGATGGTCACGGTGGCGCGGGCGGTGAAGGCAGCAGGCGCGAACTTCCTGCGCGGCGGCGCGTACAAGCCGCGGACGAGCCCGTACGCGTTCCAGGGCATGGGCGTCGAGGGCCTGAAGCTCCTGCGTGCCGCAGGCGACGAGGCCGGCCTGCCCGTGGTCACCGAGGTGCTCGACGTGCGCGATGCCGAGACGGTGGCCGAGTGGGCCGACGTGCTCCAGATCGGCGCGCGCAACATGCAGAACTTCATGATGCTCGACGAGATGGGCCGCATGCGGAAGCCGATCCTGCTCAAGCGCGGGTTGTCCGCGACGATCGACGAGGTGCTGCAGGCCGCCGAGTACCTGCTCAAGGGCGGCAACCGCGACGTGATGCTGTGCGAGCGCGGCATCCGCACCTTCGAGTCGTACACCCGCAACACGTTCGACCTGGCCGCCGTCGCCGCGCTGCGCACGCTCACGCACCTGCCGATCATCGCGGACCCGTCGCACGCGACCGGCCGCCGCGAGCTCGTGGCGCCGATGTGTCGCGCGGCGCTGGTCGCGGGCGCCCACGGACTCATGGTCGAGGTGCACAACGACCCCGAGCACGCGAAGTGCGACGGCCCGCAGTCGCTGACGCCCGAGGCGTTCGGCGAGCTCATGGCCTCGCTCGACCCGGTGCTCGCGCTCGATGGCCGCCGCTGGGGGCACGTGGCGTGAGCGCGTACTCCTCGGTCGTTGTGGTCGGCGTGGGGCTGATCGGCGGCTCGCTCGCCGCCGCCGCCAAAGCGCTGCCCGACCCGCCGCTCGTGCGCGGGGTCGCGCGCAACGCGCGCACGCTCGAGTACGCGCTGGCGCACGGCATCATCGACG
>VAUM01000266.1 GCA_005774595.1 Actinomycetota bacterium | reverse complement strand
GCTCTGGGCCGCCGCCGCGCTCGCCGCGCTCGCGGTCGCCGTTCGCGAGCTCATGCTGTTCGTGCCGCTCGCCGGCTTGGCCGCCGCGCTGTTCGCCTCGCCGAAGGGCGAGCGCCGATGGGCCGCGCTGCCGTGGGCGGTCTCGCTCGCGGTCTCACTTGCCGTGCTCGGCGCCCACGCGCTCGCCGCCTCAGCCATCGTCACACCGCAGCAGGGGCTCGCCACTTGGGTCGGCCGCGGAGGCGTGACGGCGATGATCGCAGGCATGACCACCGGCGCGCGCTTCCTGGCGGGCGGCTCGTGGATGGCCGTCCCGGTCGGCCTGCTCGGCGTCGCGGCGGCGTTCGCGGCGTTCCGTGGGCGCGACCGCGCGTACCTCGCAGGATGCGCCGTGCTACCCTTGGTACTGTTCCTCTTCGTCTGGAACGGGGCGATCGACGTGGCGACCGGCAAGGCAGTGAACTACTGGGGCGGCATCGTGATGCCGCTGCTGCTCGCGCTCGCTCCCGTCTCGGCCGCGTCGCTCGACCGGGAGCTGCGACTTCGCTGGCGGCGCGGGACCCCGTCTCCGGGGCCGCGCGCCGCGTGAGCTGAGCCGGGCGCCATCGCGCGCCCGGGAGCCCGTAGCCAGTCCCGGCACGAGGAGGCCGAGTCGTGATGGATGACCGCGTTCGCATCTTCGACACCACTTTGCGCGATGGCGAGCAGTCGCCGGGCGCTTCCATGAACACCGCCGAGAAGCTCGAGATCGCGCGCCAGCTGGTGCGCCTCGGCGTCGACGTGATCGAGGCCGGGTTCCCCATATCGAGCCCCGGCGACTTCGCGTCCGTCGTGCAGATCGGCCGCGAGGTCGGCGACGCGTGCGTCGTGTGCGCGCTGTCCCGCGCGGTGCCCAAGGACATCGAGACCGCCGCCGAGGCCCTGAAGGACGTGAAGCGCCCTCGGATCCACACCGGTATCGGAGTGTCCGACAACCACCTCGCCCACAAGTTCAAGATCGGCCGCGAGGAAGCGATGGAGCGCGCGGTGGCCGCGGTCAAGCTGGCGCGCTCGTTCACGGACGACGTCGAGTTCTACGGCGAGGACGCCGGGCGCGCCGACCCCGAGTTCCTCTATCGGATGGTCGAGGCGGTCATCGCCGCCGGCGCCACCGTGGTCAACATCCCCGACACCACCGGCTACGCGTACCCGGACGAGTGGGGTGCGCTCATCCGCGGCCTGTGCGACAACGTCGCACGCATCGAGGACGTGACCATCTCGGTGCACTGCCACAACGACCTGGGCATGGCGACGGCCAACGCCCTGGCCGGCGTGGCGAACGGCGCCCGTCAGATCGAGTGCACCATCAACGGCATCGGCGAGCGCGCCGGTAACACCTCCATGGAGGAGGTGGTGATGGCGATCCGCCAGCGCCCGGACGTGTTCGGGTGCGACACGGGCATCGTCACGCGCGAGATCATGCGCGCGTCGCGCTTGGTCTCGAGCATCACCGGCATCGTCGTCCAGCCCAACAAGGCAATCGTGGGCGCGAACGCGTTCGCGCACTCCTCGGGCATCCACCAGGACGGCGTGCTCAAGGAGCGCTCGACCTACGAGATCATCGACCCGGCCGACGTCGGCGTCGGCGGCTCGAGCATCGTGCTGACCGCCCGCAGCGGCCGGCACGCGCTCAAGCACCGCCTGCAGGAGCTGGGCTACGAGCCCGCCGACGAGGACTTCGAGCGCGTCTACGAGGCCTTCCTCGAGCTGGCCGACCGCAAGAAGGAGGTCTTCGACGAGGACCTCGAGTCGCTGATGAGCGACCGCGAGCGCAGCAGTGAGGACGTCTACAAGCTGGTGCAGGTCCACGTGATGTGCGGCGATCCGGGCGTGCCGACGGCCACGGTCGAACTCGAGACGGCGGACGGCGAGCGGCTCATCGACGCCGACCACGGCACGGGGCCGGTGGACGCGGTCTACCGCGCGGTGAATCGCATGGTCGACGTCGAGAACGAGCTCATCGAGTTCTCGGTCAAGTCCGTGACCAAGGGCATCGACGCGCTCGGCGAGGTCACCATCCGCGTGCGCTCCGCCGACGGCCGCGTGTTCACGGGCCGCGGGGCTCACACGGACATCATCGTGGCGTCGGCCAAGGCGTACCTGAACGCGCTCAACCGCCTGCTGGTCAGCGTCAAGCCTGACGTCTCAGAGGACGTGTGACAGTGCCCGGTGGGCGTTCGGGCGCTGAGAACCGCGCGCGACGGCGGATGAGCGACGCCTCGACGCGTCTTGGCGCGGCGCTCGCGTTGGCGGCCGTTCTGTTGGCGGCGGTCGTCGTCCGGGCGTGGGGGATCTCCGCGGGGCTCCCCTACATCCGGCACCCCGACGAGCCCGTGAGTATCACCACGATGCGCGAGATGATCACCCGGGGCGTCCCGATACCCGATCGGTTCGACTACTCGAGTCTTTCGTACTACGTGAACGCCGCGGCGTACGTCCCCTACCTCTGGCTGACCGGCGGCGTCCACCGTCCGTCGTCGGAGCTGCTGCCCTCGGTCGCGGCGATGGGTGTGGCGCGTGACCCGGATCCCGGCGCCACGCTGCTGTCTCGGATCATCACGCTGCTGTTCGGCGTCGCGACGGTCGGCCTCGCGTACGCCCTGGCGCGCCGGCTCGGCTTGGGCGTTCTCGCCTCGGCGGGTGCCGCAGCCGCAGTCGCGCTGAACCCCGATCACGTCGTCCACAGCCGCTTCGTCGCGCCGGACGTCATCGCGACGTTCTTCGTGAC
>VAUM01000265.1 GCA_005774595.1 Actinomycetota bacterium | reverse complement strand
CCGATGGACAGCGCGGTCGCCCGCACGCACGTGTCGGCGACGGTATGCCCGACGTACGGCTCCAGCGCATCGGTGACTGCGGTCGCAACGGTCACTGCGGACTCCCCCTCGTCGACTCGCCCACCCCGCGGCATCATAGCGCGCGGATCGCGCGCGGTGCCATACGAAGAATCCCGCGCTACAGCCCCGCGGCTCCGCCATCCGCGAGGAAGAGCGCCATCGCCGCGCCCTCGGCGTCGGTCAGCTCTGCACCGTTCGACCGCATCTGAGCGATCGTCGCCTGCCATTCGGCGAGGTCCTTCGAGGCCGACTTGATGCGGTCGAGGCCGTGGCACTTCGTGCATCGGTCCTTGATGACCGAGGCGACGTCCATCCCCGTCGGCACCGTCCCGGCGGCGCCCGCGCCCTCGCTCGTGCCGCCCGACGGCGTCGCCGCCTTCGGAGAGCACCCCCCGGCCGCCAGGCCCGAGGCGAGCAGGAACGCTGCTGCCGTGATCGTGACCGTGACCTTCGTGCGCATGATGCGCCTCCTCGTCCTCGCCGCGCGGTCCTCTCGCACACTCAGTCTACCCCGCGCGCGCAGGAACGCAGACACCCCGCGCGGGTGTCCCGGCGGGGCGTCCTTGGGAGTCTCGATGGTGGGCCCGCCGCGATTCGAACGCGGGACCTCACGGTTATCAGCCGTGCGCTCTAACCAACTGAGCTACGAGCCCATCTGTCCGGCCTTAGGCCGGGCGAGTCGCCACCTTAGCGCGGCGCTCGCGCGAGCGTCAAGCACGCGCCACGCGCCCGTACGGCGGCTACCCCCCGACCACCTGCACGTGCACCATGCGCGTGCGCGGGCCGTCGAACTCGCACAGGAACACCCCCTGCCACGTGCCGAGGACGGCCCTGCCGCCGCTGACCGGCAGCGTCGCCGAGCAGCCGGCGAGCGTCGACTTCACGTGGCCGTCGGAGTTGCCCTCGGCGTGCCGCCAGCCGGCGTGCCGCGGTGCGATCCGGCGCAGGCCGTCGACGAGGTCCGCCGGCACGTCAGGGTCCGCGTTCTCGTTCACGGTGACGCCGGCGGTCGTGTGCGGCACGAACACCAGCGCGATCCCCTCGGCCACGCCTGCCCCCGCGACGGCGCCGGCGACCGCCTCGCTGATGTCCACGAATTGCTCGCGTGCGGTGGTGCGCACCTCGAACGTCATCACGATGCGGTCCCCCTCGCGCAGCGGCGGCACGCTCCCGGGTATCCCGTATGATAGCGGCGATGGCCCGCTGCGACGGGATGCGAAGGAGGTGCAGCGCCCGAGATGGTCCGCGTCCGGATCGCCACCATCACCATGGACTCGAGCAACAGCGCGCCCGTCGTGCTGCTCCGACCCGTCGACGAGGATGGCGACTTCGTCGGCGACCGGGTGCTGCCCATCTGGATCGGGCACCCCGAGGCGATGTCGATCCTGCTCGGCCTCCAGGAGGTCCCCTCACCGCGCCCGCTCACGCACGACCTGTTCGTCGGCACCCTGCGCACCCTCGGCTACACCCTCGAGCAGGTGCAGGTCACGCGGCTCGACGGCGGCACCTTCTACGCCGAGATCGTGCTCTTCGGCCCCGAGGGCCGCATCGGCATCGACGCGCGCCCGTCCGACTCCATGGCGCTCGCCGTGCGCGAAGGCTGCCCGATCTACGTGTGCGAGGCCGTGATGGACGAGGCCGCCATCGTGCCCGAGCCCGCCGATGAGGACGAGGAAGAGCAGCTCGAGCGGTTCCGCGACTTCCTCGACCACGTCGACCCGAGCGACTTCATCCACTAGCGGCGCGGCACGCGGCCTACTCGTACCGCAACGCCTCGATCGGGTCGAGACGCGAGGCCTTCCACGCCGGGTAGACCCCGAAGAACACGCCGACCGCCGCGCTGAACGTGAACGCCAGCGCGACCGCCCACGCGGTGACCTCCGTCGGCACGACGCTCGACAGGGCGAGCGCGCCGCCCCAGCCGATGGCGATGCCGAGCCCGCCGCCGATGATAGAGAGCACGACCGCCTCGATCACTAACTGGCTCATGATGTCGTACGTGCGTGCGCCCACGGCCTTGCGGATACCGATCTCGCGGGTGCGTTCGGAGACGCTCACCAGCATGATGTTCATGATGCCGATGCCGCCCACGAGCAGCGAGATGCCGGCGATGCCCGCGAGCATCACGGTGAGCGTGCCGAGGATCTGTGACAGGATGCCGAGCGTCTGCTCCTGCGAGAAGACCGACAGGTCGCTGCCGAACCGCGGCCGCAGCGAAGCCTTCACCTGCGCCCGGATCAGGTCGACCGCCTCGGGGTCCTCGGCCTTGATGATGATCATCGAGATCGACCGCGTGTTCAGGATCCGCTGGGCGGTCGTCGCCGGCATGTAGACTTGGTTGTCCTGGTCGCCGGACATCCCGCCGCCCTGCTTCGCGTAGTGCCCGATGACCGTGAACCGCTGCCCGTTGATGCTCACCTGCTTGCCGATGGGGTCGGTGTTCGGGAACAGCTTGTCCTTCACGGTCGAGCCGAGGCCCACCACGCGCATCCCGCCCACGTACTCGCCGCGGTTGTACGCGCGTCCGCCCGCGAGGTCCGCGGTGAACACCTCCTCGCCGCGGTCCGTGCCGGCGGCGATGGTCGAGCGCATCGTCACGTTGCCGGACTTCAGCACCGCCGGCGCCTGGATCACCGGCACCACGATGGCCGAGTCGCCGAGCTTGCGCGCCACGCGGTCGGCGTCGTCGAGTTCGAACTGCTTGCGGATCGACGT
>VAUM01000264.1 GCA_005774595.1 Actinomycetota bacterium | reverse complement strand
AGCGCCCGATGGCTCCGAGGCCGAGCAGCCTCGCGCCCGCGGTCATCGGCGCCCCGTCGGCGAGCGGCACCGCCGAGGCCGCCTCGAGCGCCCGCCCGTACTCGGCCGAACGCCGCCGCAGCGTCGCCGACTGCGCGTTCACGAACGCGTACACGCGCGGTCGTCCGTTCGCGATGTCGTCCCACAGCAGGTCGAGCCCCGCGGCCACGTCGGCCGCCACCACCGGCAGCCCTGCGACGTGCACGCGGCGAGGGTCGCTCACCGGTCGTACGAGTCCTTCACGGACTCCCACCACTCGACGGTGCGCGCGATGCCGGCGTCGAACGGCGTCGTCGCCTGCCAGCCGAAGTAGTCCCTCGCCCGGCTCACGTCGAGCATCCTGCGCGGCTGCCCGTTCGGCTTCGTCGCGTCCCACACGACCGCGCCCTCGAAGCCGACCGCGTCCGCGATCGTCGTGGCGAGGTCGCGCATCGCGATCTCCATGCCGCTACCCAGGTTCACCGGCTCCGGTCCGTCGTAGCGCTCCGCGGCCGCGACGATCCCGGCGGCACAGTCGTCGACGTACAGGAACTCCCGCGTGGGCGTGCCGTCGCCCCACAGCACGACCTCGGCGGCCCCGGCGTCACGCGCGGCGGTCATCTTGCGCACCATCGCCGGGATGACGTGGCTCGACTCGAGGTCGAAGTTGTCACCGGGACCGTACAGGTTCACCGGCAGCAGGTAGACGCCGTTGAAGCCGTACTGCTGGCGGTACGCCTGCAGCTGGACGAGCATCATCTTCTTGGCGAGCCCGTACGGGGCGTTCGTCTCCTCGGGATAGCCGTTCCAGAGCTCTTCCTCGCGGAACGGGACCGGCGTGAACTTCGGGTAGGCGCAGATCGTGCCGATGGCGACGAACTTCGCCACGCACGCGAGGCGCGACTCCTCTATGAGCTGGATGCCCATGATCGCGTTGTCGTAGTAGAAGCGGCCGGCGTTGGCCATGTTCGCGCCGATGCCGCCCACGACCGCCGCGAGATGGATCACCACGTCGGGCCGCATATCGGCGAGCATGCGCACGATCGCCTCGTGCGTGCGCAGGTCGTACTCGGCGCTGCGGACGGCGAACACCTCCGCCGCGCCCGCCTCTCGTATCTGCGAGACCACGCGGCTGCCGACGAAGCCGCCGCCACCCGTGACGGCGACCCGCTTGCCTTCCCAACCGGACATCGCGACACCCTTTCGGACGGGACCGCTGACGCCCCCTCATGGGCAATCATCGCACAAGGCCCGCACCGTGCGCGGACGTGTTGCGCGGCCTGCGGGGCGTCCGTATAATCCGAACGGCTCCGAGGGCCGCCGAAGCCTTTCGCGAGCGTCGGATTCCTCGGTAGCTCAATCGGCAGAGCATCCGGCTGTTAACCGGAGGGTTGTAGGTTCGAGTCCTACCCGAGGAGCCACTCAACATGACGACGGCCCCCGACAACCGGGGGCCGTTCGCGTTCTCCTCGGGCGATACCGCTCCCTACTCCAGGTACTCGCGCAGCTTCTGGGCGCGACTCGGATGGCGCAGCTTCGAGAGCGTCTTGCTCTCGATCTGGCGGATGCGCTCGCGCGTGACGCCGAACTCCTTGCCGACCTCCTCGAGCGTGCGAGGGTGCCCGTCGAGCAGGCCGAACCGCAGCTCGATGACCTTGCGCTCGCGCTCGGAAAGTGAGTCGAGGACGCGGCAGAGCTGGTCCTGCAGCATCGTGAACGACGCGGCCTCCGGCGGCACGACCGCCTCGGAGTCCTCGATGAAGTCGCCGAGCTGGGAGTCCTCCTCCTCGCCGATGGGCGTCTCGAGCGAGACGGGCTCCTGCGAGATCTTGAGGATCTCGCGGACGCGCTCCGGCGTCATCTCCATCTTCTCGGCGATCTCCTCGGGCAGCGGCTCGCGGCCGAGGTCCTGGAGCAGCTGGCGCTGCACGCGGATGAGCTTGTTGATCGTCTCGACCATGTGCACGGGGATGCGGATGGTGCGCGCCTGGTCGGCGATGGCGCGCGTGATGGCCTGGCGGATCCACCAGGTGGCGTAGGTGGAGAACTTGAAGCCCTTGCCGTAGTCGAACTTCTCGACCGCGCGGATCAGGCCGAGATTGCCCTCCTGGATGAGGTCGAGGAAGAGCATGCCGCGCCCGACGTAGCGCTTGGCGATCGAGACGACGAGCCGCAGGTTGGCCTCCACGAGCTGCCGCTTGGCGTCCAAGCCGATCGCCTCGATACGGTCGAGCCGGCGCTGCTCGGCGCGCTCGAGCTTGATGCCGCGCCCGGCGGCCTCGTCGGACCTCGCGGCCGCCTCGAGCCCGGCCTCGATCTTCATGGCGAGGTCGACTTCCTGGCGCGCGGTGAGCAGCGGGACCTTGCCGATCTCCTTGAGGTACATCCGCACCGGGTCGGAGGTGAGCGGGTGCGTGACGGTCGCCTCGGTGCGCCGGCGGGCCTTCTTCTTGCCCGGCTTGGTGGCGGGCTTGGCCGCCTCCTCGTCCATCACGGAGTCGTCGGGAATCTCCTCCGTCGCGGCTTCCTCGCCGGCGGCGGTGAGCTCCTCGTCCTTGGCGATGATGTCGTCGGCTTCGTCGTCCGTGGGCAGCGGCTCGGCCGCGGACTGGTCGATGATCTCGATCTTCTGGTCAGTGAAGTGGGCGAAGATGTTGTCCACCTGCTCCGGCGAAAGATCTATGTCGCCGATGGCACCGGAGATCTCATCCTCGGTCAGGTTGCCCTTGCTCAGGCCCATCTTCACGAGCGTCTTGACC
>VAUM01000263.1 GCA_005774595.1 Actinomycetota bacterium | reverse complement strand
GTCCGGCACGAGGCGCGCGGGCGGGCGCCGTTCGGCCCCGAAGCGAGGAGGCGGCGCCATGCGCGCGATCGGCTGCCTGCTGCTGTTCCTGGTCGCCGCGGCGCTCGTCGTCGGCGGGCTGTTCTACTACAGCGTCGTGCGCGACGTCCCGCAGATCGACGACCTGAAGGCGCAGCAGAAGGGCCGCGACCAGACCACGGTGATCCTCGACAAGGACGGGGGCGTGCTCGCCAAGCTCTACGCCGAGGAGAACCGCACCGACGTCAAGCTCGCGGACGTGCCGCCCGCGCTGCGCAACGGCGTGGTCGCGGTCGAGGACAAGCGCTTCTACGAGCACAAGGGCGTCGACCCGCTCGGCATCCTGCGCGCGTTCCTGACCGACGTGAAGGAGGGCGAGGCGGCGCAGGGCGGCTCGACGATCACGCAGCAGCTGGTGAAGCAGGCGTTCCTCACGGCCGAGAAGACGGCCAAGCGCAAGATCCGCGAGGCGGTGCTCGCGAACCGCATCGAGAGCCGGATGGACAAGGACGAGATCCTCGAGCTGTACCTGAACACGATCTACTACGGGCACGGCTCGTACGGCGTCGAGGCGGCCTCGCAGGCGTATTTCGGGAAGCACGCGAAGGACCTTTCCCTCGCCGAGTCCGCGCTGATCGCGGGCGTGATCCGCTCGCCGGGCAACTACTCCCCCTACCTCCAGCCCGACGCGGCGAAGGAGCGGCGCGACCTCGTGCTGCGCCTGATGGCGGAGCAGGGCTACATCACGGCCGCCGAGCAGGCCGCCGCGGCGGCGACGCCGGTCAAGACGGCGGGATTGAAGGGGCGGCAGGTCGCGGCGCCGTACTTCGTCGAGTACCTCAAGGCGCAGCTCATCGCCACCGGGAAGGTCACCGACAGCCAGATCTACCGCGGCGGCCTGACGATCCGCACGACGCTGGACCCGAAGATGCAGAAGGCCGCCGAGGCCGCGATCGCGGGCACGCTCGACCGCGAGAGCGACCCCTCGGCGGCGCTCGTGGCGCTCGACCCGAAGACCGGCGCGGTCCTGGCGATGGTCGGCGGGCGGGACTTCGCCACGCAGCAGTTCAACGCGGCCGTGCAGGGGCACCGGCAGCCCGGCTCGGCGTTCAAGCCGTTCGTGCTGGCGACCGCGCTGGGCGCGGGCGTGTCGCCCGAGGCCGCGTTCGAGTGCGGGCCGATGACGCTCAAGGTCCCCGGCGCGCCCGACTGGAAGGTCACCGGCGCGAGCGGGGGACGCACGGGCAAGATGCGCCTGCGCGAGGCGACCGAGCAGTCCGTGAACTCGGTGTACGCCCAGTTGATTCTGCAGGTGGGTGCGGACGAGACCGTCGAGACCGCCGAGAAGATGGGCATCTCGACGAAGTTGAACGCCGACCCCGCGATCGCGCTCGGCGGGCTGGAGACCGGCGTGTCGCCGATCGAGATGGCCTCGGCGTACGGCACGCTCGCCAACGGCGGGACCGCGACGCAGCCGTACGGCATCGTGCAGGTGACGAACCAGTCCGGCGCCGAGCTGCTCGCCGTCGCGCCGAAGCCGTCCGCCGGTATCGACCCGGCGGTGGCCTACCTCGAGACCGACATGCTGACCGGCGTCATCACGCGCGGCACCGGGACCGCCGCGGCGATCGGGCGTCCCGCAGCGGGCAAGACCGGCACGACGCAGGAGTACCGCGACGCGTGGTTCGTCGGATACACGCCGGACCTCGTCGCGGCGGTGTGGGTCGGGTACCCCGAGGCGCAGCGCGAGATGACGAACGTGCACGGCCGCAAGGTGACCGGCGGCTCGTTCCCCGCGCAGATCTGGGCGAAGTTCATGAAGGCCGCGCTCGCCGGCCGCAAGGCCGCTGGGTTCGTGAAGCCCGACGGGCTGGTCTCGAAGCAGTACTGCGCCGACACGGGGCTGCTCGCCACCGACTTCTGCCCGAAGAAGGCCGCCGGCCTGTTCCTCGCCGACAACCTGCCGAAGACGTGCGACGTGCACATCGTGCCGATCACCGTGAAGATGCCGAACCTCGTCGGGATGACGAAGGAGGCCGCGGCCGCGGCGCTGCAGAAGCTGCTGCTGACGTTCAAGGTCATCGAGAAGGACGTGCCGGGCAAGGCGGCCGGCACCGTGACCGACCAGACCCCGGTGGCCGGCAGCACGGTCACGACCACGACGCCGATCACGCTCACGGTCGCGACCGGCAGCAACGCGAACAAGGCGCCGACAGCGTCGTTCAAGGTCACGCCGGCGCAAGGCCAGGTCGGCAAGGTGATGACCTTCGATGCGAGCGACAGCACCGACGCGGACGGCACGATCGTGAAGTACCTCTGGGAGTTCGGCGACGGCGGCACCGCCGAGGGAAAGACGGCGTCGCATACCTTCTCCGGGCCGAGCCCCGCGACCGGCTGGAGCGTCACCCTCTGGCTCACCGACGACGACGGGGCGACCGCTTCGGCGGCCAAGTCCGTCGTGGTGAAGTAGGGCGACGCCGGGCGCGGCAGCACGAGTTCGCGATCACCATCCGTGGTCGACCCCGCCGGCGGAGGGTCTCTTCCCGCGCCGTACGGTTTCTCGGAACGATCGTTCCGAGAAACCGTACGTGTCGGGAACACGCCCGGAACCTGCGGGAACGGGGCCGCGTCAGCGCACGCCGCGGAAGAACGCTCCGGTAGTCGCACCGTCGACCGCGGGCGCGGACGGCGCGGGCAGCCCGGCGGCGATCGCGTCGAGCGCCGCGCGGTACGCGGCCGTGATGCGGGCGGCCTCGGCCGCGTCCTCCACGC
>VAUM01000262.1 GCA_005774595.1 Actinomycetota bacterium | reverse complement strand
AGCGAGCGGGAGCCGGCGCAGCAGCACGAGATGCGAGAGTGTGAAGCCGACGTAGACCGCGCCGAAGACGGTCGTTGCCGTATCGGACGTGCGCACGCGCGCGAAGAGCAGGTGCCACAGGAGCGCCGCGACGATGAGCACGGCCGCGACGGTCGCCAGCCCCTTGAGGTCGGCGACCGCAGCGGCGATCGGCATGGCCGCCACCGCGATCGCGCCGAACAGCTCGTTCGGGGTGCGGTGCTCGCGGCGCGTGATCTCGTAGAATTCCACGACGGAGACGGTCGCGACGACGGCGTAGAGCGCCGCGACGCCCGCGACCCCGCCCCACAGTACGGCGGCGAGCACGACGGCGCCGTACGCGCACGCAACACCCACGCGCACGAGGATGCTGACGGGCTTCGGCTGGCGGCGCTCGGGCACGGGCGTCACGCACCCCCGAAGCGCCGCGCGCGGTGCTGGTAGTCGACCACGGCACGGAGCAGGTCGTAGCGGCGGAAGTCGGGCCACAGCACCGCGGTGACCCACATCTCGGCGTAGGCGATCTGCCACAGCAGGAAGTTCGAGACTCGCAGCTCGCCGCTGGTGCGCACGAGCAGGTCGGGGTCGGGCAGCCCGGCGGTGTAGAGCCGCGCCGCGACCGCGTCCTCGTCGACCTCGGCGGGCGCCAACGCGCCCGCGGCGACGTCGGCCGCGATGGCGCGTGCCGCGTCAGCGAGTTCCATCCTGCCGCCGTAGTTGAGCGCGACGCACAGTGTCATGGCGTCGCGGTCGGCGGTGCGGGCCTCGGCACGTTCGAAAGCTGCGCGCGTGGCGGGCGGGAGGTCCGCCGTGCGCCCGATGACGCGAACGCGGACGCCGAGACCTTCGAGCTGGACGACCTCGCGCTCAAGCACCTCGACGAACAGGTCCATGAGCGCGCCGACCTCGTCGGCGGGCCTGCGCCAGTTCTCCGAGGAGAACGAGTAGATGGTGAGGACTTCGACGCCGAGTTCAACGGCAGCGGCGATCACCTCGCGGACCGCCTTCACGCCGGCCTTGTGCCCCGCCATGCGCGGCAACCCGCGCTTCGCTGCCCAGCGCCCGTTGCCGTCCATGATGACGGCGACGTGCCGAGGGGTGCGCGCGGGCTCGAACTGCGCGAGCAACTCCGCACCCCGCCTGCCTGAGAAGAACTGCTGTCGTGAACGGTCGTCGGCCATGATGCGGAGGCGTCACACCTCCATGATCTCGGCTTCCTTGCGCTTGAGCATCTCGTCGATCTGGGCGATGTGCGAGTCCGTGAGCTTCTGCACCTCGGTCTCGGCGCGGCGGAAGTCGTCTTCGGAGCACTCGCCGCCCTGCTCGAACCTCTCGAGCTTGTGGTTCGCGTCGCGGCGGATGTTGCGGCACGCGACCTTGGCCTCCTCGGCGTAGTGCTTGCACAGCTTGACGAGCTCGCGCCGGCGCTCCTCCGTGAGCGCAGGGAACGGGACGCGGATCACCTGCCCGTCGTTGCTCGGGTTCAGGCCGAGGTCGGACGCTTGGATGCCGCGCTCGATCGCGCCTATGACGGTCTTGTCCCACGGCTCGATGACGACCATCTGCGGTTCGGGGACCTTGATGGAGGCGACCTGGTTGAGCGGCATGGTCGAGCCGTAGGCCTCGACGGTGACCTTCTCGAACAGGCCCGCCGACGCGCGCCCGGTCCTCACGCCACCGAACTCGTGCCCGAGGGCGCCGATGGACTTGTCCATGTGCTCGCGGGCGTCCTTGATGATGTCGGTGATCACGTGGTACCTCCCGTGACGATGGTGCCGACCGCGGCGCCGGACAGCGCCAGTTCGATGTTGCCGTTGGTGCGGATGTTGAACACGATGATCGGCAGGCCGTTGTCCATGGCCAATGAGATCGCGGTGCTGTCCATGACCTTGAGGCCGCCGTTCAGCACGTCCATGTAGGTCAGCCGGTCGTGCTTGATGGCGTCGGGGTGGACCTCGGGGTCCTTGTCGAAGACGCCGTCGACCTTCGTGGCCTTCATGATGCAGTCCGCGCCGATCTCGAGCGCCCGCAGCGCCGCGGTCGTGTCGGTGGTGAAGTACGGGTTCCCCGTCCCGGCCGCGAAGATGACGACGCGGCCCTTCTCGAGGTGTCGGATCGCCCTGCGGCGGATGTAGGGTTCGGCGACCGCCTGCATCTCGATGGCCGACATGACGCGGGTGAAGACGCCGTGCCGCTCGAGCGCGTCCTGGAGGGCGAGGGCGTTCATGACGGTGGCCAGCATGCCCATGAAGTCCGCTTGCGCGCGGTCCATCCCTGAGGACGCGGCCGCCAGCCCGCGGAAGATGTTCCCACCGCCGACGACGATGGCGACCTCGGCGCCGCCGCGGACGAGTGCCTTGATCTGGGGCGACAGCTCGTCGAGGACCTTGGGATCCACACCGTAGCCGGCGTCGCCCATGAGCGCTTCACCGGACAGCTTGAGCAGAACGCGCTTGTACATGTACTCGGTCACGCGTCTCCCCTCTTCGGGCCGGCCTGCGGAGGCTGCCGCTCATGCTGGCCGGATAGTCCGCGGGCCGGTCCGCTGTGGGACCGGCCCGCCGGAAAGCGGCTATGCGAGAGTCTAGCACTCGTGCCGCAGGTCAGGACTCCTGCGTCTCGCCGAGCACGAAGCGCGTGAAGCGCACCACGCCGACCTCGGCACCCGCCTCGCCCGACACACGCTTCGCGACGTCCGCGATCGTGACATCCGGATCCTTGACGAAGCCCTGCTCGAGAAGGCAGAACTCCTTGAAGAACTTGTCGAGGCGGCCG
>VAUM01000261.1 GCA_005774595.1 Actinomycetota bacterium | reverse complement strand
GGCGTAGCGCTCCTCCAGGTCGAACCGACGCACGGTCACCGTTCGTCCTGCGTGAGGGCGCAGATCGTAGCCGTCAGCGGTCACGGTCGACTGCACCAGCGACCAAGCGAATGCCTCATCGACGACCCCACTAGTCGTGGAGACATCCGACGGGAGCGTCAGCTGCTGAGAGTCGTGCGACGCACCTACTGTCAGGTCATACCTGCCAGCCACGGTCTCAGCGCGAGCGCGTGCAGAGGTGTTCGCGGCTGAGCAGGCGGTCGAGGGTGCGAGAGCGGCTGAGACTAGAAGAACGAGCAGCAGACGACGCGCAGTCCGGCTCACCTATGCCCCCGTCCCACCCAACGTTCTTGCGCTTCAGCGGAGCGCGCCCGCACACCGCTCCCTTGCCGATTCTACGCCGTTGGCGCGCTTCCGCTGGAAGCGCTTGTTAGTCGTGCGCCGGGGTGCGAGGGCGCCTGAAGAGAAAGCCCAGGACTAGGACGCCGCCGGCGGCGCCCACGCACAGCGCGTACCACAGTGCAAGAAGGGTGAAGGGGTCGTCGTAGTACGCCAAGCCGTCTAGAAGAACCAGGCTCCACGCTAGTACCAGGCCAAGGGAGAGCAGGATGAATGCCCACCACCCGTGCAGGCGACGACCAAGGAACAGCGCGGCAACGTCCTCGTCGAGTCGCTGCACCGCGCCATGCCGCAGTTCACGAATGCTGGCGGCGGAGTACACCATGAGCACGGTGAGAACGAGTCCGAAGATCGGCACGGCAGGGCCGTCGCCCGCGGTCCCCCACAGGACGAGCAACGCCGAGTCCACCGCGAAGAACGCCGCAGTGACCTGCCAGAGCAGGTTCTCGTAGTGACGCACCCACTCGTCGAATCGATTACCCAACGGAAGCACCCCCCCGGCGACCGACTAACGTTTCTGCGTTTCAGCGGAGCGCGCCGCGCTCCGTCTGCAAGACCGATTCTAGCCTTCTGGCGCGCTACCGCTGGAAACGCCTGTTAGGCGAGTCCGCTAGGGGTTGAAGGCCTCCACGGGTGGGTCGTACCAGATTCCCATGTTGGGCCCGACGTCCGGATCGACGTATACGTCGGTGCAAGAGCCGTCGCTGCGGCCGAATCTGACGATGTAGGCGAAGATCTCCGGGGTTGCGGACGCCAATCCGGAACCCTGAGTGGCGATGACTGACCGGGCTGCCGCGACGGCGCCCTCTCTGGCCTGCGCTTCCTCAGCGGACTCCGGCTTGTGGCGAGTCGGCACGGAACGCCAGAACGAGAGAGGCTTCAGGATGCCCCTCAGCCGCCACAGAGAGCCATCCTTCATCACCACGACTTCTCGCCCGTGGCGTCCCGAGTCGCCGAACGGCACCATCATGTCCACCACGTAGCCACGAATCTCGACGGTCGCAACAGGTGCACCCGTTGTCTCCGCGTACATGAGTGTCGCCGCAATGACGCCATCCGTCGTTGTGCCGACGGGATACACCGGGCCGAAGGAGAGAGTCTCCCGGGCGGGCGGTCCCGCGGTCGCAGGGGTGCGTTGATGCAGAGCTGCGGAGCATGATGTGAGAGCGACGATCAGAGGGAGTGCAAGACCAGTCACCGCATACCGAACGGCCAGCGCTCTCATGGCACCTCCGTCCAGACAGACGGAACTTCGCCTAACGCTTCTGCGCTTCAACGGAGCGCGCCGCGCTCCGCCTTCATGTCCGATTCTACGCCGTGGGCGCGCTACCGTTGGAAGCGCCTGTTCGGTGCCCGACTACTGGCCGAGTGCATCCAGCCAGCCGAGATCGGTGGCGTGTTCCGTCGATTGGTCGAGCAGTACGACCCTCATGCGAGACTCCGGGGTACCTGTGGCGTTGCGGGCGGGCAGCGCAGTGACCACGTAGCAGTCGGCGGCTTGGACCCTCGCGTCGCCCATGGCGATCTCACCGCCGGAAGGTGACCACTGGGTGTCCGACAGCCGACCGATCGCGATCACGTCAGGAACGCCGGCTGCTTCGAGTACGCGGAAGTAGGCGACTTCACTCATGTCAGCCGGAGGCAGCGCGGTGCAACTGGGCAACTGGTCGACACTCGCGGCCTGGACGTGAACAACGACCCCATCGAGTCCGGTGAGACGGACGGTTGCGAGCAAGCCGGTCGATGATGGAGGCTCTTCCGCTGGGGCGGAGCAGTTGCTCCAATCGAGCGGCCCCACGGAGACTCTCACGTCACTGGCCGACGCGAGCCTGTCGCGAATCGCCGTCTCGAACGCGACCGGGTCGGGCTTGGCAACGGGCGCGCATCCTGCGAGAAGACACGCCGCGACCGCCACTCCAGCAAGAAGGCGACGCACTACGACCCCCCGTCGGTGCACCGAACAGTGTTTCTGCGGAACCGTCGAACTACCCAACGCGGCTCCGCACTTCCGTGTACGAGCGTACTCCTGTGCCGCTCGCGTCGGAAGTCGGCTGGGCGCAGGGGATCATGCGGTTCCGCGTAACGCGCTCGACGGGAGCTCGCTGTTCTGTGCGGCCCGTAGGCGTCGACGGGGTCTGCTGGGACTCCTGGCAGGGGTCAGCTGCGATGGTGTGCTGCGTGACCCCGCCGACGCCTACGGGCCGCCTCCTCCCGTGACCGCTCTGATCGCTCCTCGGCGCATGCGGAACTGCCGCGAACGCCCCTTCCAGTGGTGCCACGCCCCGCTGGTCCACGCCGCCGCGCGCGCGACGCACCCGCCTCGCGCGCATCCCCCTGCGACGCGCCGCCAGCCTCTGCCGCACCGCTCCCACATGCGCTTAGAGCCTCCCCACGAG
>VAUM01000260.1 GCA_005774595.1 Actinomycetota bacterium | reverse complement strand
CCCCTGCCCCGGGACGCGACGGCGCCGCGAACGCCGCCTAGAGCAGCGCCGCCGTGACCGCGTCGCGCACCGCGTCCGGCACGGCCGCGGGGCCGCCGTACCACCTCACGTTCGCGATCCACGTCTTGCGTGCCACGATCGCGGCGCGCACGCCGGCGTCGAGCGGCACGTTGTTCGGGGTCAGCAGAAGGATGGAGTTGTGCTGCGCCTGCAGCGGGCCTGCCGCCAGCGCGTCGGGGAAGTTCAGGCTGTTGGTGAACCCGACGTGGTCGAACGACATCCCCAGCGTCTCGGCGTACGCCCCCACCGCCACCGACATCGCCGGAGCTGATGCCGCCGTCATCTTCACCACGTGGCTCGCGCCGAGCAGGTTCGTCAGCGTCGTGGTGACCGAGGCCGGCACGCGCGCGCCGCTGTCGAGGATGCGCGCGTCGGTCACGCCGAGATCCGAGATCGTCTGGCGCGTGCTCGCCGTCATGCCCGACACGTTGACGAGCAGCAGCGTCTGGTTGTTGCGCACGGCGACCGGCGCGGCGATGAGCGCGTCAGCGAAGTTGGCGCCGGTGACCACGAACGTCTTGCGCGCGAACGTCTTGCCGCGCAGGCCCATCACGCGCACGGTCTCGCGCGCGACGAGGTCCGCGGTCTCGTAGCGCGTCGCGCCGGCCACGCGCTGGACGGTGGTGACGCCTGAGATCGTGCGCGCCTGGCTCTCGATCATCTGGCTCACCGCGGCGGTACCACCGAGGATGACGACGCGGGACGCGCCGAGACGGCGGATCTCGGTGGTGACCGTCGCGTCGATGGTGGTCCCGGTGCCGCGGACGAGCAGCAGCGGGCAGTCCCACGCGCCGGCGAGCGTACCGCCGCCGAGCGCGTCCGGGTAGTTCAGCCCCGTGGCGAGGAGCACGGTCGCCGCGCTGGTCGGGTAGCTCGCCTTCGAGATCTCGATCGCGGTCGCATAGCGGTCGGCGCCGGCGGACAGCGCGTAGGTGACGGGGCCACGCACGCGGACGGTGACCGTCTTGGTGGCCTCGGCGTTGCCCGCCACGTCGACCGAGCCGTAGGTGACGGTGTGCGTACCCGCGGCGCTCGTCGTCGCGACCAGGCCGTAGCGGATCGTCCCCCCGTCGATGCGGTACCAGGTCGCGCCGGCGCCGAGGCCGGACAGCGCATCGGACGGAGACAGGGTCACGGTCGCGGCCGTGGTCGAGCTCGTGGCTGACGACCCGGTCACCGGCGCCGTCTTGTCGATGCGCACGGTGGCGGTGTGCTCCGACTCGGTGCGGCCGACGTTGTCCGTCGACCAGTAGCCGACGGTCGTGGTGCCCTCGGCCGTGACCGCGAACGGCGCAGCGTAGGTGGTGGATGCACCGCCGTTGAGGCGGTACGCGGTGCCCGCCACCCCGCTGCCCGCGTCGGTGGCGGAGAGCGTGAGCGTCACGTTGGTGCGCGACCAGCCGGCCGGGACGCCGGAGATCGCGGTGGACGGCACGGTCGAGTCGATGCGGATGGTCGCGGTGCGCGTCACCTCGGTGTTGCCGAGCACGTCGGCCGAGCGGTATTCGAGCGTGGTCGAGCCCTCGGCCGAGACCGCGACCGGGACCGTGTAGGTCGTCCACGACCCGCCGTTCAGGCGGTAGCGGATGCCCGCCACGGGCGTGTACGCGTCAGTCGCCGCGAGTGAGAACGTCACGGCGGACGCACTCCACCCGGCCGGGATACCCGAAGCGGCACTGATCGGCGCGGACTTGTCCAAGAGCACGGTCGCGGTCTTGGTCGCCTCGACGCGGCCCGCATTGTCGACCGCGCGGTACGAGATCGTCGTCGTGCCCTCGGCGGTGACGAGGAACGCGCTCGTGAAGGTCGCCTCGGCGCCGCCGTTGAGACGATAGCGGATGCCGGCCACGCCGCTGCCGGCGTCGGTGGCTGTCAGGAACACGAGCGCGTCGGACGCGGTCCAGGTCGCCGACAGCGACCCGATCGACGTCACGGGATCCGTGAGGTCGATGCGCGCGGTAGCCGTGCCGGTCGCCTCGGTGTTGCCGGCGTTGTCGGACGACCAGAAGTACACGGTCGTCGTGCCTTCCGACGCGACCGCGAACGGCGCGGTGTAGGTCTGCACGGCGCCGGAACCCACGCGGTAGCGCGTCCACGCGACGCCGCTCGTGGCGTCGGCCGCCGACAGCGTGACGGTGACCGGGGCGCTCGCCCACCCGGCCGGCACGCCGGACGCGGTCGTGACCGGGGCGAGCGTGTCGATGCGCACGGTCGCGGTGCCGGTCGTCTCGGCATTGCCGGCGTTGTCGGCCGACCAGAAGTACACGGTGGTCGTGCCGGGCGCACTGACCGCGAACGGCGCGGTGTAGGTCTGCACGGCGCCGGAACCCACGCGGTAGCGCGTCCACGCGACGCCGCTCGTGGCGTCGGCCGCCGACAGCGTGACGGTGACCGGGGCGCTCGCCCACCCGGCCGGCACGCCGGACGCGGTCGTGACCGGGGCGAGCGTGTCGATGCGCACGGTCGCGGTGTGCTCGGCCTCGGTGCGGCCCGCGGCGTCGACCGACCAGTAGCCCACGGTGGTCGTGCCGACGGCGGTGACCGCGAATGGTCCCGTGTACGTCGTGACGGCCCCGCCGTCGAGGCGGTAGTACGACGCGGCGACGCCGCTGCCCGAGTCGGTCGCCGTCAGGCTGAGGGTCGCCGGCGAGCCCGACCATCCTGCGGGCACGCCCGCGATCGTCGTCGTGGGCGCGCCGGAATCGAGCCGCACGTACGCCGGGTGGACGGCCTCGAGATTGC
>VAUM01000259.1 GCA_005774595.1 Actinomycetota bacterium | reverse complement strand
CGGCGCCGAGTCGCGGAGGCGAGACGCATGACCGGCATCTGGAGTTGCGGGCGGTTCCGGCTCGCTCTCGACCCCCCGCTCGTGATGGGCGTCGTCAACGTCACGCCCGACTCCTTCTCCGACGGTGGCGAGCACTTCACCCCCGATGCCGCGATCGCTCACGGCCGCGAGCTCGCCGCGGCGGGCGCCGACATCCTCGACGTCGGCGGCGAGTCCACGCGGCCCGGTTCGGACGAGGTCCCTCCGGCCGACGAGCTGGCGCGCGTGCTGCCGGTGGTCGAGGCGCTCGCCGGCCCGGACGGGCCCGGGCTGCCCGTGTCGATCGATACGCGACACGCGGACGTGGCAGGGCCGTGCGTCGAGGCCGGGGCGAGCATCATCAACGACGTCGCGGGGTTCCGCGATGCGGCGATGCTCGAGCTGGCGGTGTCGTGCGATGCGGGTGTGGTCGTGATGCACATGCTCGGCGAGCCGAAGACGATGCAGGACGAGCCGGAGTATGAAGACGTGGTCCGCGAGGTCTCCGCGTGGCTCGCGGCCCGGACCGCGGCACTCGAGACCGCGGGCGTGGCGCACGACCGCATCGTCATCGACCCGGGCATCGGGTTCGGCAAGACGCTGGAACACAACCTCGCGCTGCTCCGCGGCCTGCCGGAGCTGCGGCGCGTCGGCTTCCCGGTGCTGGTCGGCGCGTCGCGCAAGCGGTTCATCGGCGCGCTGACCGGTGAGGCCGAACCGCGGATGCGGCTCGGCGGGTCGCTCGCCGTCGCCACGACTGCGGTGCTCGGCGGGGCGGCGGTGTTGCGCGTGCACGACGTCGCCGAGACGGTCCAGGCCGTGCGCGTGGCCGCGGCGCTGCGGGAGGGGTGACCGGTGGCCGAGGCGCTCGTCGGGCTCGGCAGCAACCTCGGCGACCGCGTCGCGAACCTCGCCGAGGCGCTCGCGCGCATCGACGAGGTCGACGGGCTCGCGGTCCTGCGCGTCTCGCGCGCGGTCGAGTCCGAGCCATGGGGGGTCACGGACCAGCCGGCGTTCGCGAACGCGGTGGCCGTGGTGCGGTCGGACCTGCAGGCCGACGCGCTGCTCGAGTGGCTGCGCGGCATCGAGGACGAGATGGGCCGCGACCGCGCGACGGACCCGAACGGCCCGCGCGTCATCGACCTCGACCTGCTGCTCTTCGGCGATGAGGAGTGGGCGCCTCGCGACCCCGCGTTCGGCCTGCCGGACCCCGGGCGGCTCACGCTGCCGCATCCACGCATGCTCGAGCGCGAGTTCGTGATGCGCCCGCTGCTGGAGGTGGCGCCCGATGCCGCGCTGCCGGACGGTCGGCCGCTCGCGGGCCTGCTCGGCGGGGCGACCGAGGGGCGGATCATCGGCGACCTCGGCACGGTGCGGTCCGACCTGACGCCGATCGCCGTGGGGCCGGGTCCCGACGGGGCCACGCGGCTTGCGCGTATGCCGGGCGAGAGCGAGCTGGACTACGCGGAGCGGGTGGCGATGCTGGCGCCGGACGTATGCGAGGAGCGATTCGACACGCTCGTTGCCGAGCACTGGGTTCCCGTCGCTGTGGCGTGGGGCGGCCAAAGGCTCGATCGGACGCCGATGATGGATCTCCACTACGCGTTCGCCGAGATCCGCGCTCAAGGGATACCCGTCACGTGGCACCCGCACGAGCCGACAGAGGGCACGAACCCCTGGGGCGTGGGGGAGACCGTCTCGATCGCAGTGCCGGCCGCGTTCGCCGACGCGGCACGGGCGATCGTCATGGACCTGGCCGCCGAGTGGGTCGCGCCCGATGGGGCCGAGCTCCCATCACCGAGCCAGGGACGCGACGGCTCGTTCATCGTCCCGCAGGTCGGCGGGACGCTGGCGTTCGTCGAGGCGATCCGCAGGGCGCGTCTGCAGAAGGCGCTGCTGTGGGTGCTCGTGCTGACGCTTGCAGTGAACCTCCTGGGATGGCTCGTCTCGGCGATCGCGGATTGGCTCGGCCTGTTCTGAGCGCGCGGAGCCGGTGCGGTGTGCCGTGATGGTCGGCGGATCAGCACACGTTGCGGGCCCTGCGTCGTTCGCGGGGTGTGCGATCCAGGTCGCGGCGCTGGAGCGGTGTGGGGCGTACATGGTACGTTGTGGAAAATCGACTCGGGAGGGGCGCATGCGCACGAAGCGATCTTGGCTGACGGTGGCGGTCTCGTTGCTGCTCGCAGTGTCCGGCGTGCCCGCATCCGCGCAGGTGTCGTTCGCGCCGTCGATGTCGGTGGGGACCGTCGCGCCGCTGGCGCGCGTCGGCGGGGCTCCTGAGGGAGATGCGCTGCTCAAGGGTGGCTACCTCTATGCCCCCGGTCCGAGCGGGCTGCAGATCTTCGACGTGACCGGCGCCGACGCTCCCGTGCTCGTGGGTGACGTGCTGCTTCCCGGCTATCCGTTCGTCGTGAGCGTGGACGCCGGTCTCGCGGCGGTAGGCTGCCTGTCAGGCCCTGTCCAAGTGGTCGACGTGAGCGACCCCGCGGAACCGAGGGCCTTGGGGGCGTGGCTCGCCGGCACCCAGACGGAGTCGTGGTCGGCTGTGGAGGACGTGTGCGTCCTTGCCGGCCGCTTGTACGTGACGAGCCACGATCGCGGACTGGAGATCGTGTCGCTGGCGAATCCCGCGTCGCCGGTCCGCCTGGGCGCGATGACTCCTGCGATGATGGTGCGCTACCGAAACATCGCCGTGAGTGGCGTGAGGGCATACTTGGAGGTGCAGGACTTCGCGCGCCATTCGACGTCCTTGCAGATCGTCGATGTGGCGAATCCGACGCTGCCGGCGCCGCGGGGCGTGTACGACACAAATG
>VAUM01000258.1 GCA_005774595.1 Actinomycetota bacterium | reverse complement strand
CCGCCACTCCGCGCCCCCGGCCCCGCGCGCCGCGCGCGCGCCGCGCATCCGCGCCCCGCGTCCTGCGCGCCGCCGAGGTGCCCTGCGCGGCATCCTCGCCATCGGCGCGCTGTCCGTCGGCCTCGCGCTCGTCGCGGCCGCCATCATCGGCTACGCGACCTTCGTCCGGCCGACGTCGGCCGTTCCCGCCGGCAAGCCGGTGGCCGTCGAGATCCCGATGGGCTCGACGGTCGCGCAGATCGGCTCGATGCTCGCGAGCGAGGGCGTCGTGCCCAACGCGGCGATGTTCCGCCTGCGAGCGCGCTACACCGACGGCACTTCGAACTGGCTCGCGGGCAAGTACGACCTCGTCACCGGCATGACCTACGAGGAGGCGTTCGCCGCGCTCGCCGACGGCCCCGACCTCGTCTACGCCGACGTCGCGATCCCCGAGGGCTACACCGCGCGGCAGATCGCGGCGCGCTTCGCCGACGAGGCGGGCCTGCCCGAGGACGAGTTGCTCGCGCTCATGACGCACGGCGCACCCGAGTTCGCCGTCGACCACCCGTACCTCGCCGACGCCTACGACGGCTCGCTCGAGGGCTACCTCTTCCCGGCGACCTACCGCATCGAGGAGGGCGCCACGCCCGACCAGGTCGTGGAGCAGATGCTCGACGAGTTCGACAAGCGCACCGCCGGCCTCGACTGGTCCTACGCGAAGTCCAAGAACCTGACCTTCGGCGAGGTCGTCGTCATCGCGTCGATCCTCGAACGCGAAGCCCAGCTGTCCGCCGAGTTCCCGAAGGTCGCCTCGGTCATCTACAACCGCCTCGGCAAGCCGATGAAGCTGCAGCTGTGTGCGACGGTCCAGTACACCATGGACCAGCCGAAGGAGAACCTGTCCATCGAGGACACGAAGCGCGAGAGCCCCTACAACACCTACCTGCACGACGGCCTGCCGCCCGGTCCGATCTCGAACCCGGGGATGAAGGCGCTTTCCGCCGCGGCGCATCCGCCGAAGACCGGCTACCTCTACTACGTGCTGACCGGCGCCGACGGCTCCCAGACCTTCACCGAGACCTACGACGAGTTCCTCGCCGCGAAGGCCGCCGCCAAGCGGTAGGGGAGCGCGGTCGCCGACCACCATGTCACGCGCGGCGCGCACCGCCGCACCCTCCGCCGTGCTAGCATAATGCTTGCAACGCGCGGTTCGGACGCCGTTTGGACTCCGCTCACACCCGCCCGCTACGCTCGTCCCGAGAATCTGACGAGGGGGGATGTGAGGCGGTGGCGGTCCGGACGGAACGACGGCAGGAGGCGGTCACCGTGCCCGACCTGCACATACGCAACGTGGATCCCGACGTCATCGCGCGCCTCAAGGCGCAGGCGAAGCGCAACGGCCGTTCGATGGAGGCGGAGGCCCGCGAGGTCATCGAGCGCGGGTGCCCACGCAATCTCACGATTCAGGAATGGCTCGAGGGCATGCGCCGGCTCCAGGAGGAGCACCCGATCCCGGGTGAACCCAACCTCCCGACGAGCGAGGAGATCAAGCGGCTGATCGAGGCCGAAGAGGACGAGAAGTGGCGCCGCATCCGGGGCGAGGATGCCGATGGCACTGACGATTGATGCGAGCGTCGTCGGGGACGTCATGTTCATCGGCGAGCGCACCGCTGCAGCGCGGGCACACCTCGGTACCGCCCACCGCATGATCGCGCCCGCGGTCCTCGTCTCCGAGGTCCTGTCGACCGCCACCAAGCAGCACCGTGTGTCCGGGGTGCCCGAGGCCCACGCGCGCGAGCGGTGGGAGTTCGCGCGGACCCTACCCATCGAGCTGATCGACGACGCGTTGTTCGCCGAGGACGCCTTCGAGCTGGCGATCCGCCTGCGGCACCCCTCGGGCGACTGCCTCTACCTCGCCGCGGCGATCTCGCACGGGGCGCCGCTGGTCACGGGTGACCGTCGGCTGTACGACCGTGCCGTCGCGGCGGGTCTCGGCGAACACGTCCGCTGGGTCGAGGATCCGCCGACCGCGGTGTAGCGCCCGCACCCGCCCCGTTGCCCATGTCAGCGGGTAGGAATACGCTGACATCCGCGCGTCACGCGCGTCGTCGCGCGTCGCCCACAGGCGTCCACCCTCGGGGGAGAGGCTCTCGCACATGGACATCATCGCGTTCCTCGGTATAGCCGGCACGGCCATCATCGGCAGCTTCGTCGGTCTCGTCGTCCTGCTGTGGCTCGTCGGCTTCCGGATCATCCGGTCCGACCGCGTCGGCATCGTCGAGAAGTGGTGGTCGCCGCGCGGGTCCCTGAAGGACCAGATCATCGCGCTCAAGGGCGAGGCGGGATACCAGCCCGACGTCCTGCGAGGCGGCATCCACTTCCGTACGCCGCTCATGTACAAGGTCCACACGATGCCGCTCGTGACCATCCCGCAGGGCAAGATCGGCTACGTGTTCGCGCGCGACGGCGTGCCGCTCGAAGGCGGCCAGACGCTCGGCCGCATGGTGCCCGGCAACACCTTCCAGGGAGTCCGCTTCTTCCTCGAGAACGGCGGCCAGCGCGGCCCGCAGCGCCAGATCCTGCGCGAGGGCACGTACGCGTTCAACCTCGCGATGTTCGTGGTCGTCACCGAGAGCCAGGTCTACTACCTGCACATGGGCGACACGGTCGAGATGCAGACCATCCAGTCGATGGCCGCGCACCTCGCCTCGATCGGCGGGTTCGCGCCGGTCATCATCAAGGGCGCCGACGACAAGACCGGCATCGTCACGGTCCACGACGGCCCGTCGCTGCCGTCCGGCGACATCATCGCGCCTGCCGTAGGCGACAAGGCCGGCGACCCGAACCACCACAAC
>VAUM01000257.1 GCA_005774595.1 Actinomycetota bacterium | reverse complement strand
GGGTCCTGAATCACGGTCCCCATCACTAGGAGGTCGACCAGCTCGGGATCGATGGCGTCGACGTCGGCAGGAGGGGCTGAGGGAGCCTGCGCAGGGCGCTCTTCCCGAGCACCGCTCCCGGTGCCCCTCCTGCCGACGTCGTTGTGTGGCGCACCCATGGCTACTCGTCGCCCTCGTCGACGACCTCGTAGTCCGCGTCCACGACCTCGGCGTCGCTCGAACCCTCGCCCGCGCCCTCGACGCCTCCGCCGCCGGCGGCGGCCTGCTCGGCCTGCGCGGCCGCGTACGCCGCCTCGCCGAGCTTGAGCGAGACCTCGGCGAGCTTCTCGGTCGCGGCCTTGATCGCGTCGGTGTCGTCGCCTTCCAGCGCCTTCTTGACCGCCTCGATCTCGGTCTCGACCTCGGCCTTCACGTCGTCCGGCGCCTTGTCGCCAAGGTCCTTGATGACCTTCTCGGTCTGGTAGACGAGGCTGTCGGCGCTGTTGCGGACCTCGGCCTCCTCCTTCTTCTTGCGGTCCTCCTCGGCGTGCGCTTCGGCGTCGGCGACCATGCGGTCGACCTCGTCGTCGGACAGCGCCGTGGAACCGGAGATCGTGATCCGCTGCTCCTGGCCGGTCCCGAGGTCCTTGGCCGACACGTTCACGATGCCGTTGGCGTCGATGTCGAACGTGACCTCGATCTGCGGCATGCCGCGCGGCGCGGGCGGGATGCCCACCAGGTGGAACTTGCCGAGCGTCTTGTTGTGCGCCGCCATCTCGCGCTCGCCCTGCAGGACGTGGACCTCGACGGTCGTCTGGCCGTCGGACGCGGTCGTGAACGTCTCGGACTTGCGGGTCGGGATGGTGGTGTTGCGCTCGATGAGCTTGGTCATGACGCCCCCGAGCGTCTCGACGCCCAGCGACAGCGGCGTGACGTCGAGCAGCACGATGCCTTCCCCGTCGCCGCCGAGCACGCCCGCCTGGATGGCGGCGCCCACGGCCACGACCTCGTCGGGGTTGACGCCCATGTGCGGGTCCTTGCCGGTGAGCTTCTTGACGAGCTCCTGGACCGCCGGCATGCGGGTCGAGCCGCCGACGAGGATGACCTCGTCGAGGTCGCCGGCCTTCAGGCCCGCGTCCTTGAGCGCCGCCTCGAGCGGCTTGCGGCAGCGCTCGAGCAGGTCGCCGGTGATCTTCTCGAACTCGGCGCGCGTGAGCGCGGTGTCGAGGTGCTTGGGCCCCGACGCGTCGGCCGTGACGTACGGCAGGTTGATCTGCGTGGTCTGGCCGGTCGACAGCTCCATCTTCGCCTTCTCGGCGGCCTCCTTGAGGCGCTGGAGCGCCATCTTGTCGGCGCGCAGGTCCACGCCCGTGTCCGCCTTGAACTTGTCGGCGAGCCAGTCGATGACCTTCTGGTCCCAATCGTCGCCGCCGAGGTGGTTGTCGCCGTTCGTGGCCTTGACCTCGAAGACGCCCTCGCCCATCTCGAGCACCGACACGTCGAACGTGCCGCCGCCGAGGTCGAACACGAGGATCGTCTGCTCCTGGTTCTTCTTGTCCAGGCCGTACGCGAGCGCCGCGGCGGTGGGCTCGTTGACGATGCGCAGCACCTCCAGGCCGGCGATGCGGCCCGCGTCCTTGGTGGCCTGGCGCTGCATGTCGTTGAAGTACGCGGGCACGGTGATGACGGCCTGGGTGACCGTCTCGCCGAGGTACTTCTCCGCATCGGCCTTGAGCTTCTGCAGCACCATCGCCGAGATCTCCTCGGGCGTGTACTTCTTGCCCTCGATCCCGACGACCGCCCGGCCGTCCTTGCCCTTCGCGACCTCGAACGCGACCGTCTTGATCTCCGAGCCGACCTCCTCGAACCTGCGCCCGATGAAGCGCTTGATCGACTTGATCGTCTGCTCGGGGTTGGTGACGGCCTGGTTCTTCGCCGGCTTGCCGACGATGCGCTCGCCGTCCTTGCGGAACGCGACCACCGAGGGGGTGGTGCGGTCGCCCTCGGCGTTGATGATGATCGTCGGCTCGCCGCCTTCGAGCACCGCCATCGCCGAGTTCGTGGTGCCCAGATCGATGCCGAGTACCTTGGCCATGATCGTTCACTGCTCCTTCGCCGTTCGTACAGGCCGCGTGGGCGGGCGGCCCCGTCTCCCGTTGTCGGCCAGCCCCGGTGCGGGGCGGCATGCGCGAGTGTAGAAACCTGAGCGTATGCTTGTCAAGTTTCGTACGACGCGCGTTGGTAGATACCCGCATGCGGGCACGGCGAAACGCGCACGGCGATCGTGATGCGGCGCGTCAGGCGACGGTGCGCGCGGCGAGGCGCCGCAGCAGCGCGCCGATGGCCGCCAGGAGCCCTGAGAGCGCGAACGCGGGCAGGCCAGACATCCCCGTGAAGGGGAGGTACGCCTCCCCGGCCGTGCCCGTGGCGGGCGCCGACAGGGCCTGCGCGCCCGCGCCCGCGTCATCCCCGTCGGCCGCGCCGCCCTCGCGCGCCGGCGCCTCCACCCGCACGCTCGCGCTCGCGGCGTCGTTGCCAGGGGCGGGATCCGTGTCGCCGGCTACCGTGACGCGCGCGGTGTTGCGCAGCACGTCTCCGTCGCGCGCGCCCGCTGCCACCCGCAGCGCGTACTCGATCACGACCGGGCCTTCGGCCGAGGACGGCGCGTCGCGGCGCCAGACGATCCGGCTCCCCGTCGCAACCCCGCCGCCCGCGTCGGCCACCACGGCGCCGGCGCCCGAGAACGAGTCCGTGATCGTGAGCGAGTCGTACGGGCCGCTGGCGCCCGACACGTTGCGCACCACGAGCCGGTAGCGGACCGTGCCCCCGGGGGACGCAGCGGGCGACAGCGCGTAC
>VAUM01000256.1 GCA_005774595.1 Actinomycetota bacterium | reverse complement strand
GCCGCTGCCGCCCGACCGGCCCCGCATCGGGCGGCAGCGGCAGGTCGGCGAGCGCCGCCGCGTCCGCCGCCGGAGGGCCCTCCGCGCCGGCAGGACCCGGCAGCCGGAAGTCCAGGTACGCCTCGAGCCACTCGCGCGTCTCGCCCTCGAGCCGCGCACGGACCGCCGGCGACTTGCGCTCCCACAGATCGACGCCGCCGAAGTGCAGCACCGAGCCCCAGAAGCCGTGCCCGATCGTGTCCTGCAGCGCGTGGAGCCCGACGCCGAGGTGCGGGATGCTGCGCGCGGTCACCGCGTGCGCGAGGTACACGAGCGCGGTGCGGCGCGAGCCGAAGGGCACGAGGTGGTAGCGCTTGTTGGCCCACGCGTCCGCCCCGCTGAAGCCGCGGTCCGTGCGCACGTTCCAGCGCGCGACCTGTTCCGCCTCGTCATCGGTGAAGCCGGCCTGGAGCGCCCACTCGCGCGTGAGCGAGTAGTGCACGATGCCGTTCACGGGGCGACCTTCGCCCTACGCCTGGATGACGCCCTCGGGCGCCGACGGCGCAGGCGGCTCCTCGGCCTTCTTCTTGCGGGCGCGCTTCGGATGTTCCTCGGCGGCAGCGGCGGCTTCCTCGGCAGCCACGGCCTCATCGGCGAGGTACTCGTCCCATCGTCCGTCGAGCAGAGCCGCGAGCTCTTCCTTGTCGACCGTCTCGCGCTCGATGAGCACGCGGGCCATGAGGTCGAGCTGCTCGCGGCGCTCGGTCAGCACCTCGCGCGCCTTCTCGTAGGCCTCGTCGATGATGCGGCGGACCTCCTTGTCGATCTCGAAGGCGATCTCCTGCGAGTAGTCCGCGTTCGCCGAGAAGTCGCGGCCGAGGAAGACCTCATGCTGGCCCTCGCCGAACGTCTGTGGGCCGAGCTTCTCGGACATGCCGTAGCGCATGACCATCTGCTTCGCGGTCTTGGTGGCACGCTCGAGATCGGAGCTCGAACCGGTGGTGACGTCGCCGATCGCGATGTCCTCGGCGACGCGCCCGCCGAGCAGCATAGCGATGTCGTCGAGCATCTCGCCCTTGCGCGTGAGGAACTTGTCCTCCGTGGGCAGCGCCAGCGTGTAACCGAGCGCGCGTCCGCGCGACACGATCGAGATCTTGTGGATGGGGTCGGCGTTGGGCATCACGTGCCCGACGAGTGCGTGCCCGGACTCGTGGTACGCGATCACGCGCCTCTCCTCCTCGGAGATGACGCGCGCCTTGCGCTCAGGCCCTGAGATGACGCGCTCGATGGCCTCCTCGAGCTCCTCCATGTCGATGGCCTTCTTGCCATGCCGCGCGGCGAGCAGCGCCGCCTCGTTGATGAGGTTCGCGAGGTCCGCGCCGGTGAAGCCGGGCGTGCGGCGCGCGAGGATCTCGAGGTCGACGTCCTCGGCCAGGGGCTTGCCTTTCGCGTGGACCTTCAGGATGCCGTGACGGCCCTTGAGGTCGGGGCGGTCGACGACGATCTGCCGGTCGAAGCGCCCGGGGCGCAGCAGCGCCGGGTCGAGGATGTCGGGGCGGTTCGTGGCCGCGATGAGGATGACGTTGTCCTTCAGGTCGAAGCCGTCCATCTCGACGAGCAGCTGATTGAGCGTCTGCTCGCGCTCGTCGTGCCCACCGCCGAGGCCGGCGCCGCGCTGACGTCCGACCGCGTCGATCTCGTCGACGAAGATGATGCACGGGGCTGCGGCCTTGGCCTGCTCGAACAGGTCGCGCACGCGGGACGCGCCCACGCCCACGAACATCTCGACGAAGTCGGAACCCGAGATCGAGAAGAACGGCACCGCCGCCTCGCCGGCGACCGCGCGCGCGAGCAGCGTCTTGCCGGTGCCCGGAGGTCCGACGAGCAGGACGCCCTTGGGGATCTTCGCGCCGAGCGCCTGGAACTTGCCCGGGTTCGCGAGGTACTCTTTGATCTCCTCGAGCTCCTCGACCGCCTCGTCGCAGCCCGCGACGTCCTTGAAGGTGATGCGCGGCTGGTCGCGGGTCATGCGCTTGGCCTTGGCCTTGCCGAACGACATGATCTTGGAGTTGCCGCCCTGGAACTGCTGCATGAAGAAGAACAGGAAGAAGACGAGCGCGACGAACGGCAGCAGCTGCAGCAGGATCGTGCCCCATGGGACCGACTCGGACAGGTCGACCTCGTACTTGAGGCTGGGGTACTTGACCTTCGCGGCCTGCAACGACGCGTAGAACGCCTCGTCACCGGCGTACGTGGAGACGAACGCCTGCTGGCCGGCCTCGCCCTTGGCCTTGGCGGCGGCATCCGGGTACCAGACGCCGCTCATCCGGCCTTCCTTGGCCTTCGCGGCCAGTTCGACGATGCGCCCCTCGGACAGCGCCTGCTGGACCGCAGCGGTCTGAATCTCGGCGGGCGCGGGCGTGCCGACCTGCGCGAAGCGGCTCACGAAGAAGGCCGCCATGGCGATGAGCAGCAGGTAGAGCAGTGCGGTGCGTACGTTCTTGTTCACGCGATCCCTTTCGCGAGCGTCGGCGCTCTCACGCGCCGTGGATCTCCGGCTTGAGCACTCCCACATAGGGCAGGTTGCGGTAGTTCTCGGAGAAGTCGAGGCCGTAGCCCACGACGAACTCGTCGGGCACCTCGAAGCCGACGTACCGGCAGTCGATAGGTACCCGCTGCTTGTCCTTCTTGCTCATGAGCGCCACGACCTCGAGCGACTTCGGCCCGCGGCTCGCGAGGTTCTTCAGCAGGTACTTGAGCGTGAGTCCCGTGTCGAGGATGTCCTCGACGACCAGCACGTTGCGCCCCTCGAGGCTCTCATCGAGGTCCTTGAGGATGCGCACCACGCCCGAGGACTT
>VAUM01000255.1 GCA_005774595.1 Actinomycetota bacterium | reverse complement strand
CGGCGGGTCGGTGGACACCGTCGTGCGCTACGGTGACGAGGTCTTCTCGCCCATCGCCGACGAAGGTTCGGCCGACCAGCTGGTGGCGTTCGAGATGATCGAGGCGGCCCGCCGCCTGTGCGTGCTCAAGCCCTCGGGGCGCCTGCTCGTCAACACCCGCGTCATCGAACCCCTGCCCGTCCTGATCGGCCAGTGTCCCCCGACGACCGGTCTGGAGGCCGCATTGGCCGAGGAGGGCGCGGTCTTCGTGGACGCCGACGCGTTGGCGTGCGAGGCGGGCAGCCCCAAGTCGGCCAACATCGTGCTCATCGGGGCCCTGTCGACTGGACTCGAGTTCCCTGTGGACGCATGGCGTGAGGTGATCTCGTCACGCGTGCCGCCCAAGACCGTGGACGTGAACCTGACGGCGTTCGATCTCGGCCGCAGCGCGTGCGGCGAGGGAGGGGAGTGTCTGCTGTGAAGGTGAGGCAGTTGTCCGTCTTCATCGAGAACAAGGCCGGCCGTGTGAGCGAGGTCGCTGACCTGCTCGGCGGAGCGGGCATCAACATCAGGGGCTTCTCCGTGTCGGACACGGCCGAGTTCGGCATCTTGCGGCTCGTGGTCGACCGGCCTGAGGAGGCGCACGCGGCCCTCAAGTCCGCGGGCTTCACGGTCAAGGAGAGCGACGTGGTCTGCCTGCGGCTCCCGGACCGTCCGGGCGCGCTGGCGGAGGCTCTCAGGATCGTGTCGGACGCGGGTGTCAACATCGAGTACGTCTACTCGCTCGTGTCGACCTACGTGGTCCTCAACGTCGGGGACCCGGACCAAGCGGTTGCGTTGCTGGGAGGCGAGCCGGTTGAGCTGGTCTCGCAGGAGGAGATAGCACAGGCGTAGGACCCCGGTGCGCCGGGGCGTCAGACGGAGGGAGTCGGGTATGAGGATCAGAAGCCGGCACTTCGCGTTCGCACTGACCATCGTCCTGGCCGCTTCGCTTCTGCTCGCGGTGGGCTGCAAGCCCTCCGCCGGGGGCAGCGGCGGCACGACCCCGACGGAGACCAAGACGCCCATCAAGATCGGCGTCGTGGTGTCCCTGACCGGGCCGTACGCCACGCTCGGCGAGCCTGAGAAGGCGACGCTCGAGATGGAGGCCAAGCGCATCAACGACGCGGGGGGCGTGAACGGCCACCCGATCGAGCTGGTCTTCGAGGACGACGGGACCGACGAGGCCAAAGCCACAGCGGCCGCGGCGAAGCTCATCCAGCAGGACAAGGTCGCGGCGCTCATCGGCGCGACCGGCACGGGCCAGACGATGGCCATGCGCGGCGACGTGGACAAGGGTGGCATCCCGCAGGTCTCGATGGCCGGCGGCACCGCGATCACGGCGAACTTCGACAAGCTCGTGTTCGCCACGCCGTGGTCGAACAAGATCGTCATCCCGTACGAGCTCAAGTACATGCAGAAGAAGGGCATCAAGAAGATCGGTCTGATCAGCGACTCGGGCGGCTTCGGCAAGGACGGCGCGGCTGTCGTGAAGGCCGAGGCCTCCAAGTACGGGATCACCATCACGAGCGAGCAGACGTTCAACGCCAAGGATCCGGACATGAGCGTCCAACTGGGCGCCATCAAGGACTCCGGCGCCGAGGCCATCCTGCTCGTCAACGCCGGCGGTGACGCGGCCACGGTCGCCAAGAACCGCGAGTCGCTCAAGATCACGCTCCCGATGTACGGCACGCACGGCAACGCGCGCGTCGAGTTCATCCAGGGCGCCGGCACCGCCGCCGAGGGCTTCACGTTCGCGGCGGGCAAGGTGCTCGTGCCTGAGACCTACGGCGTGGACACCGAGGGCTACACGGTCGCGACCGACTTCATCGAGCGCTTCACCGCCGCCACCGGCAAGGCCCCGAGCACGTTCGCGGGTCACGCGTACGACGCGCTCTACATCGTGGTCGACGCCATGAAGGCGCTTCCCGAGGGCTTCACGTCAGCCCAGCTCCGTGACCAGATCGAGAAGACGGCGGGCTTCGTGGGCATCGGCGGGACGTTCAACTTCACCGCCACCGACCACAACGGCCTGACCGAGGGCGACCTGGTCATGTACACCATCGAGAACGGGGCCTGGAAGGTCGTCGAGTAGGACGCCTCGCGGGCCGTCCGGCGCTCGAGGGCCGGGCAACACGCGGCCGTGCCGTCGCTCGTGTGGCGGCACGGCCGCCGTGTGTCTAGAATGTGGCGGACGCCCGCGTGAGCGGGCGAACGCATGACAGAACGGCTCGTCATCGGGCTGTCGGACCGAAGCGAGGGAGAAGCGTGGGCTCGAGGTCCGACGTGGTCCGCGCCGTTGACGATCGGCGGGCGGCGCCGTGAGCGCGGCGACGTTCGCCCAGTTCGTCGTCGCCGGGCTCAAGTACGGGGCCATCTACGCCCTGATGGCGCTCGGCTTCACGATCGTCTACGGCGCGACCGGCGTCATCAACTTCGCTCAGGGCGAGTTCTACATGCTCGGCGGGATGCTGCTGGTGTGGGCCTTCTCGGCCCTCGGGTTGCCGCTCCCGCTCGCTCTGCTGCTGGCGGTGGCCGCCGCCGCCGCCGCCGGCGCGCTGTTCGAGCTCGTGGCGATCAGGCCGCGCAAGGACGGCGACCCGCTCGCGCTCATCATCATCACGATCGGCGGGTCGATGCTGATCAGCTCGCTGGCGCGCCACGTCTGGGGCGCCAACGAGCTTGCTCTGCGCCGCGCGGGCGGCGTCGACCTGAACGCCTTCACGCCGGGGGACTCGATCCTGCTGCTCGGCGCGGCGATCGAGCGGCAGGCGCTGTGGATCTGGGGCCTCACGGTGCTGGCGGTCATCGCGCTCACGCTGCTGTAC